>NZ_JUOS01000017.1 GCF_001075875.1 Streptococcus oralis | reverse complement strand
CCAAGTTGGTCCTCTCCAGGTTATAACTTTTCATCAACCCACTACAGTTGACAAAGAGCCCTTTTTTGTTTATTTAGATTTGATATAGTTGATACCATCTGCCTTCGGTGCAACTGCTTTACCAAAAAAGGCTGCTAGAACGACAATGGTCAAGAGATATGGTGCAATTTGCAAGTAAACGGCTGGAACTCCTTGCAAGAATGGAAGTTGAGAACCGATAACTGCCAAACTTTGTGATAGTCCGAAGAAGAGACTTGAAAGCATAGCTCCAACAGGATTCCACTTACCGAAAATCATAGCAGCAAGTGCGATAAATCCAGGTCCAACGATGGTAGTAACTGAGAAGTTAACGGAAATTGACTGAGCGTAGATAGCTCCACCGATTCCTCCAAGGAAACCTGAAATCAAAACTCCAAGATATCTCATCTTGTAGACATTAATCCCCAAAGTATCTGCTGCTTGTGGGTGTTCACCAACTGAACGGAGGCGAAGTCCAAAGCGAGTTTTAAAGAGGACAAACCATGCTAAGAATGAGAAGGCAATTGCTAGGTAACCAAGTAAACTTGTTGACTTGAAGAAGATATCTCCGATAACTGGGATATTAGCCAAAAGAGGGAAATCAAAACGTCCAAAAGTTTGCGTTAAGTTATCCGTTTGTCCCTTGTTATAAAGCACTTTGACTAAGAAAACAGCCAAGGCTGGCGCCATCAAGTTAAGTACGGTACCACTGACAACATGGTCAGCACGGAAATGAACTGTAGCTACTGCATGAATCAGTGAAAAGATAGCTCCAACTAATCCACCAACTAGCAAAGCCAACCAAGGAGTTAATGCTCCCAAATCTTGTGCAAATTCAAGATTAAACACAACTCCAGAAAAGGCACCCATAACCATGATTCCTTCAAGTCCAACGTTAACAACTCCACCACGTTCAGAGAAAACGCCTCCGATACTTGTGAAAATAAGTGGTGCTGAATAAATCAACATTGAAGAAACCATAAGGGTTAACATTGTTGTAATCGACATCCTTATTTACCTCCTTTAAGTTGTTTTCTTGGTTTGACAAAGCGTTCGATGATGTAGTGAACGCTGACAAAGAAGATAATTGAGGCTGTAACGATACTTACAAGCTCTGATGGTACTTGTGCTGCATTCATACCAGGGGCTCCAACTTGAAGCACTCCGAACAAGAAGGCTGCAAAGAGAATTCCAATCGGTGAGTTTGCAGCAAGTAGACTTACCGCCATACCATTAAATCCGATTGCCAATGATGAACCCTGAACATAGACGTTTTGGAAGGTACCGAGTCCTTCTACAGCTCCACCTAGACCTGCAAGAGCACCAGAAATAATCATTGATAGAATAATGGTGCGTTTCGCTGAAATCCCTGCGTATTCAGAAGCATTTGGATTGAGACCAACTGCACGGATTTCAAAACCGAGAGTTGTCTTCTTAAGCAAGAACCAGATAACTGCAACTGCAATGATGGCAAAGAAAATCCCAATATTCATACGAGAGTTTCCTGTTAACTCAGCAAGCCAAGGTGTTTGATAAGTTGCGTTTGCACTTACTCGGATTGATGAGTCTGTACTTTGCATGATATCTTTAGGGAAAGAGTGGATAAAGGCATTACTTGTATAGAGAACAATGTAGTTCATCATGATGGTTACGATAACTTCAGATGTTCCAAGATAAGCTCTTAAAATACCAGGAATGGCGCCAACAATTCCTCCAGCAACCAGCGCAATGACAACTGTCGCAAGAATCAACAATGGACGTGGTAAATCCGGATTCGAAAGAGCAAACCAACCACTCATAACCCAACCAGCGAGTGCTTGTCCTGGAAGACCAACGTTAAAGAAGCCAGCACGACTCGCAACTGCAAATCCAAGAGCAATCAAGACTAATGGTCCCATGGCACGGAAAATTTCACCGATTCCACGAACACTACCGAAGGCTGTGTAGAACAACTCTTCATAACCCCAAATAGCATCGTAGCCAAAAATCCACATGACGATGGCTCCAAGCAAGATTCCAAGGATAACAGAAATCAAGGGAACCGAAATTTGTTGTAATTTTTTAGACATCACTCTTCTCCTTTTTCCAATTCACCACCAGCCATCAAGACACCAAGTTCTTGCTTGTTGGTTGTTTCTGGTGTTACGATCCCTTGAATCTTACCATCATGAATAACAGCGATTCTATCTGAGACATTTAGAATCTCGTCTAGTTCAAAGCTGACTACAAGGACAGCTTTTCCATTATCACGTTCTTGAATCAAGCGTTTGTGAATGTACTCAATGGCACCGACGTCCAAACCACGAGTTGGTTGGCTTACGATGAGGAGATCCGGATTTCGATCAATCTCCCGAGCGATAATTGCTTTTTGTTGATTTCCTCCAGAAAGGGCTGAAGCTGAAACAATCTCGCTAGCAGCGCGAACATCAAACTCTTGCATCAATTTTTTTGCATAGTCAATGATATTCGTATAATTTAAAATTCCCTTTTTGCTAAGAGGTTCTTTATAGTAGGTTTGAAGAGCGATATTTTCAGAAATCATCATTTCCAAGACCAAACCATCACGGTGACGGTCTTCCGGAACGTGACCAACGCTCAGTTCAGTAATTTGACGTGGATGCAATCCTACAATGGACTGACCTTTCAATTCCACACTACCAGACTCAATCTTACGAAGTCCTGTGATAGCTTGGATCAATTCAGACTGACCATTTCCATCAATACCGGCAATTCCGACAATCTCACCAGCGCGAACATCGAGTGAGAGATTTTTAACAGCAGGAACGCCACGGTTTTCATGAACAACCAAGTCTTTAATGGACAGTACAACTTCTTTTGGTTGAGGTGCCTGCTTCACAGTTTTGAAGGAAACTGAACGCCCTACCATCATTTCTGCCAAGTCAGCATTAGTCGCACCAGCAATCTCAACTGTTTCGATAGATTTACCACGACGGATAACTGTAACACGGTCAGAAACCGCACGAATTTCATCCAACTTGTGGGTAATCAAGATAATTGATTTGCCTTCTTTGACCAGGTTCTTCATGATGGCCATCAACTCATCGATTTCTGATGGCGTCAAAACGGCCGTTGGTTCATCAAAGATGAGAATATCGGCACCACGATAAAGTGTCTTTAGGATTTCAACACGTTGTTGAGCACCAACAGAGATATCTGCTACTTTGGCAGAAGGATCCACAGCAAGACCATAACGCTCTGATAATTCAAGAATTTCTCGAGTTGCTCTAGCAATATCTAGGACACCATTTTTGATTAATTCACTTCCCAAAATGATATTTTCAGCAACTGTGAAAGCTTCTACCAACATAAAGTGCTGGTGAACCATCCCAATTCCTAAGCTAGCTGCTTTTGATGGCGAGTCTAGTTTTACAACTTGACCGTTGACCACAATTTCACCACTAGTTGGTTCTAGAAGCCCTGCTAGCATGTTCATAAGAGTGGACTTCCCAGCTCCATTTTCTCCTAAAAGTGCATGAATTTCACCTTTACGAAGTTCAAGGTTAATCTTGTCGTTAGCGACAAATTCACCGAAAACTTTGGTAATTTCACGCATCTCAATGACATTTTCGTGTGCCATGTGCTCTTCCTTTCAGAGTTTTATTTTATTTCAATAAAACCTGCTAAAGAGATTTAGCAAGCTCTATTGAGACAAAACAATTTGTCTCAATTCTTAAAGAAGCGGCCACAGGCCGCTCCCCTAAGAAATGACTTTTATCTATTATTTTTCAGGAACTTTGATGCTGCCATCTAGGATTTTAGCTTTTGCATCTTCAACAGCTTTTTTACCTTCTTCAGAAAGGTTAGTTGTTACTAGATCAACCCCTTTATCCTTCAATGAGTAAACGATCACTTGACCGCCAGGGAATTCACCTTTTTCAGTTTTGTTTGCGATATCTTGAACTGTTGTTCCAACTTGTTTCAAAGTAGAAGCAAGTACGAAGTTTGATTCTTTACCGTCTTTAGAAGTATATTTACCTTCGTCAACTTGGTCACGGTCTACACCGATAACCCAAACTTTTTCGCCTTCGTTTTTGCTTTCATTCAAAGATTTAGCTTCTGAGAAGACACCTGCACCAGTACCACCAGCTGCTTGGTAGATTACGTCTGCACCTGCAGCGTATTGAGCTGCAGCGATTGTTTTACCTTTAGCGGCATCACCAAATGAACCAGCATAGTCTACTTGTACTTTGATAGATGGGTCAACTGACTCAACACCAGCTTTGAAACCAGCTGCGAAACGAGAAATAACTTCAGATTCCATACCACCTACAAAACCAACTTGTTTTGTTTTAGTAGTTTTAGCTGCTGCTACACCTGCAAGGTAAGCTGCTTCGTTATCAGCAAATGTTACGCTTGCTACGTTCTTTTGATCTTTAATCACATCGTCGATCAAAACATAGTTCAAATCTGCATGTTCTTTCGCTGCTTCTTCAACTGCATTGTGAAGGGCAAAACCAACACCGAAGATCAAGTTGTAGCTTCCTGCTGCTTGGTTCAAGTTGTTAGCGTAGTCAGCTTCACTTGTTGATTGGAAGTATGTGTATCCTTTATCTTTTGCAAGATTGTGCTCTTTACCCCAAGCTTGAAGACCTTCCCAAGCTGACTGGTTGAATGATTTGTCGTCAACACCACCAGTATCTGTAACGATAGCTGCTTTAGTCTTCAAATCAGAAGATGAAGAAGCTGCGTTACGAGAAGAGCGATTACCACATGCAGCAAGTCCAAATGCTGCTACTGCAACTAGACCAAGGCCTAGCCATTGTTTCTTGTTCATTACTGAACCTCCTAAATAAGATGCGCAACGAAGTTGCAAGTATGGATTGATTGGCCACAAGGACCCTTGTCACTCAAAGAGTGACACAGACTATTGCAAGTCTGTAAATGAGTATGGAAGTAATTCCCCGACCGTCATCTCGACCGTCGATTTATCTTTGGCAACTAGAGTCACCTTTAGATCTTGTTCAAAAAATTCGACCATAACTTGGCGACAAGCTCCACAAGGAGAAATAGGTTTCTCAGTTTGACCGTAAACAATCAATTCTGAAAACTCACGTTGTCCTTCGGAGATAGCTTTAAAAATAGCTGTTCTCTCACCACAGTTGGTCAAGGGGTAGCTAGCATTTTCAATATTGCATCCTGTATAAACACTGCCGTCCTTGGCAACCAAAACAGCACCAATCGGAAAATGTGAATAGGGTACATAGGCGTTTTTACTAGTCTCAATCGCTAAGTCAATCAACTCAGTAGTCGCCATCTGCTAACTCTCCTTTTAAGATTGCTACACCAGAAGATGTTCCGATACGAGTAGCTCCAGCTTCAACAAAGGCAACTGCATCTGCATAAGAACGAGCTCCACCAGCAGCCTTAACCCCCATATCAGGACCAACTGTCTGGCGCATCAATTGAACATCCGATAGGGTTGCTCCACCTGTTGAGAAACCAGTAGAAGTTTTGACAAAGTCTGCCCCTGCCTTTTGAGCGAGTTGGCAAGCCAAAACTTTTTCCTCATCAGTTAACAAACAAGCCTCGATAATAACCTTAACGAGTTTATCTCCGCTTGCTTCAACAACAGCTCGAATGTCTGACTCAACTACTGCAGCATTTCCTGATTTGAGTGCACCAACATTGATAACCATATCAATTTCGTCAGCACCATTTTGGATTGCTTCTTTGGTTTCATAAGCTTTGACTGCTGAAGTTGTAGCTCCAAGCGGGAATCCTACTACTGTACAAACCTTGACATCAGTATCTACGAGTGCAGTTCTTGCATGCGAAACCCAGCAAGGATTGACACAAACACTGGCAAAATCGTACTCTCTTGCTTCAGATAGCAAACGATCGATTTGCTGTTCGGTAGCATCTTGCTTTAAAAGCGTATGATCAATGTATTTATTTAATTTCATTTCGGTTTTTCCTTAAATTAGGAGATGATTTCAATGATTTCACGCGTTTTTATCGCTTCATCACTTATCTTAATTTTAACATAATTTTGGAAATCTGTAACTAGTTCCGGAGAAATTTTCCCATTTGTATATACTTTTGCGACAATTTCACCCTTTTTGACTGATTCTCCAACTTTCTTCTCAAAAACAATCCCTGTCTCATAGTCAAGAGCATCTGTTTTAACGGCACGACCAGCACCCAATCTCATAGCAAAAAGACCAAACTCCATGGCTGGAAGTTCTGCGATAAGTCCGTCTTCTTGAGCAGGAATATCAACTACATGGTCAACTTTTACTGGACGATAGAGGCCTTCTAGGTCTCCACCCTGAGCTAGAACCATCTCTTCAAATTTCTTGAGAGCCTTACCATTTTCAAGATGTTGCCTTACTTCCTCAATAGTTTTTTCAACATTTGCTAATGATAACATAATCTGGGCCAACTCACAGATAAAGTGGCTAATATCTTGACGGCCTTTACCTTGAAGAATTTCCAGAGCTTCTAGGATTTCTAAACGATTACCAATGGCACGTCCCAAAGGTTGACTCATATCAGTAATAACTGCTACTGTCTTACGACCTACAGCCTTACCAAGGTTTACCATGGTTTGAGCCAGTTGGCGTGCCTCATCAACTGTCTTCATAAAGGCACCTTCACCCACTGTTACATCAAGTAAGATAGCATCAGCTCCAGCTGCAATTTTTTTACTCATGACCGAACTAGCAATCAAGGGAATGGTATCCACTGTTGCCGTCACATCACGAAGGGCATAGAGAAGTTTGTCAGCCTTAACCAGTTGATCGGATTGCCCAATAACTGAAACACCAATATCTTGAACTTGTTTGATAAATTCATCCTGACTTCGTTCAATCTGAAAACCTTTGATGGATTCTAATTTATCGATAGTACCACCGGTATGCCCCAAACCTCTACCGCTCATCTTAGCCACTGGGACATCAAAACTAGCTACCAAGGGTGCTAGGATTAAAGTTACCTTGTCACCAACACCACCCGTAGAGTGTTTATCAACCTTCACACCATCTATAGCTGACAAATCAAACTCCTGGCCTGTCTTAACCATATTCATGGTTAAATCAGAAATTTCTCTCGTAGTCATTCCTTGGAAGTAAACTGCCATGGCAAATGCTGACATCTGGTAGTCAGGAACACTTCCTGCCACATAGCCTTCAATCAACCATTGGATTTCACTGGAACTGAGTTCTTGTCCGTCTCTTTTTTTCTGGATTAGATCTACTGCTCTCATTCTTTTACACTTCTAAGGATGTAATATCCCTTATCTTTCTTTACAATCTCGCAATTGCCAAATACGTCTTCCATCTTACTTTTGGCACTTGGGGCTCCTTGTTTTTTCTGGATAACAATAGTCAAATCTCCACCATCTACTAAAAAGTCTATACTTTTTTCGATGATTTCGTGGACTACTTGCTTGCCAGCACGTATAGGAGGATTCGAAATGACATGGTCAAATTGTCCTTCTACCTGCTCATAAATATTAGACTGGAAGATAGTCGCTTGAACCTTGTTTTTCATTGCATTTTGCTGGGCTAAATCCAGAGCACGGTTATTGATATCCACCATTGTCGCTTGGACACCATAAGCCTTAACCAAAGACAAACCTATCGGACCATAGCCACAACCAACATCAAGAATTTTTTCACCTTTTTCAATATCTAGACATCTTAACAACAACTGACTTCCAAAGTCAATCATTTTTTTACTAAAGACACCAGCATCTGTCAAAAAGGTCATCTTTTGCCCAAGTAGCTCAACTCTAAGCTCATGAACATCATGGGCTGCATCTGGATTTTCTGCATAATACATTTTACTCATGACACTATTTTACCATAAAAATAAGTTATTTGTAAATCGTTTACAAAGGTAGCAAGCCCTTAAATCACATTGTATTTTCTCAAAAATAATATAAATTCGGATTAACATTAGGGACCTAGTAAAAAGCTCCCAACTGCCATGGTAATCGGAAAAGCAAAAATGCAAGCAAGACCAAAAAAGAAGAGCCAACACTTTCGTTTAAAGAAAGCTAGCACAAGGTAGCCAAGACCTATGAGGGGTAATAAGATAAACAAAACAAAAGTGGTCCAGTTATAGCTCTGAGTTCCTATCGTAAAGGAGAAATTCACCCAGTTTGGTGATAACCATAAAACAACTACAAATAGGCTGGACAAAACCAGCGTCTTTTCTCTTAATCTAGCTTTCATCTTAGTCCTCCTTTATAGGTTTTCCCCCCTATATTTTAACAAAGAAAGCGCTTTTTCTCAATCTCTATCAATTATTGGCAACGAATGACAAGTCATTGAGAGCTACAAGGTATCACAGTCAGGAAAAAACAACAAATTTATTGTCTATAATCAGATTCATTTTGATTACTATTGCTTTAACTTCAAATACTTAATTATCAACAGGATTCCCAACAAGATGTTTAGATAAAAGCCCAACTGATAAGTTTGTGTCAGGATTTCCAAACTTGTC
>NZ_JUOS01000016.1 GCF_001075875.1 Streptococcus oralis | reverse complement strand
GTTAAAGTTAAGGTCTTCTTAACTTATGAGATAAGTATACAACTCCTAACTTAAAGTTTCCTTAAGTTATTTTAAATGTAAGATTTTTCCATTTTTCTTGCCAGTTTTTCTTAGATAAACGCTTTTGATAGAGCTTCATCCGGTCTTCATTTTCTAAGAAATGAGGGGTCGGAGCAACCTGAAAGTTCAAAATATCCTCCAAACCATAAGGGGCAAAGAGCTCCAAAGTTGCGTCAACATTCAAGCGAAGCCCTACTGCCGTACAACGCTCAGGATATTTACTCATGGCATCACAGGAATTCACATAGGGAGGCGTATGGGGACTATGCTGATGCATATAGACTTGATTCTTCAGCTCCCATTGATACTGGGGAAAATCCTCTCTCAACTTATTTTCTATAGCCAGCGTTTCTTCGTAACTTACATCTGGGTCAAAGAAAATCACATCCACATCCGTTTCACGGTCAAAGGCTGGCTTATCTGACAAGAGATTCCAGATAAAATTTCGGACCGAACCAGCCGCCAACCAGGAATCTTTCAACTCCAAGTCACGGATGATGGTCAGAATAGCCATCATGTCAGAATTATCTCTGAAAGAGTCTAAGATTTCAGTCTTATTTTTCACTGTATTCATACCCCAAATGTTCATATGCCTTAGCTGTCGCGACCCGACCTGAGCGAGTTCGCATGATAAAGCCTTTCTGGATTAGGTAAGGTTCGTACATATCCTCAACCGTCTCACGTTCTTCAGCGATATTAACCGAAAGAGTTCCTAGACCGACAGGACCGCCACCGTACATTTCAATCATGGTACGGAGAATTTTCTGGTCTACATAATCCAAACCTTCATGGTCTACATCCAGCATAGTCAAAGCCTTGTCCGTAATCACATCATCAATCAAGCCATCACCCATAATCTGCGCAAAGTCGCGCACGCGCTTGAGGAGACGATTGGCGATACGAGGAGTTCCACGACTACGGAGGGCCAACTCAGCAGCAGCTTCATGAGTAATTTCCATCTCAAAGATGTCTGCCGTCCGCTCGACAATCTCTGTCAAGTCATCATGGGCATAATACTCCATGTGACCAGTAATCCCAAAACGTGCACGAAGAGGATTTGAAAGCATGCCAGCACGAGTGGTCGCACCAATCAAGGTAAAAGGTGGCAATTCCAGATGAACACTTCGGCTAGTTTCCCCAGCACCAATCATAATGTCAATGTAAAAATCTTCCATGGCACTATATAAAACTTCCTCGACAGCCATTGGTAAACGGTGGATTTCATCGATAAAGAGCACATCTCCTGGCTCCAAGTCATTCAAAATCGCTACCAGATCACCGGCTTTTTCGATAACGGGACCAGACGTCTGCTTGAGATTAACTCCCAATTCATTGGCAATGACAAAGGCCATGGTCGTTTTCCCGAGACCTGGAGGGCCAAACAAAAGAACATGATCCAGCGCCTCATCACGCATTTTTGCTGCCTCGATAAAGATTTGAAGCTGATCCTTGACCTTGTCCTGACCGATATATTCACGTAAATATTGGGGACGGAGGGTACGCTCTACCAACTCCTCATCACCCATGATTTCATTATCTAAAATTCTACTCATGTTTCTATTATAGCAAAAATCCCGCCTACAAACAAAAAAGCCACCGAATTGGGTGGCTCCCGACTTTAGCACTGATGTGGTATAATATTGTACGGCACTGCTACACCGCCTACGAAAGGAGGTGAAATAGCCCATAATGGAACTAATCCTTAAAACTATCATCGGACCAATTGTGGTCGGTGTCGTTCTTCGCTTATACTCAATGAAAATCAAAGAGCAAACTAGGAAGTTAGCCGCAGGCTGTACTTGAGTACGGCAAGGTGAAGCTGACGTGGTTTGAATTTGATTTT
>NZ_JUOS01000015.1 GCF_001075875.1 Streptococcus oralis | reverse complement strand
CAGATGATTAAGTTATAATTTAGATTGTAAAAATTTCGAAAGGAAAAAGAAAATGTTAAAAGATCTTAAAGAATTTTTGCTCCGCGGTAATGTTGTAGACCTTGCTGTCGGTGTGATCATCGCTTCTGCTTTTGGTGCTATCGTTACTTCATTTGTTAATGATATCATCACTCCACTCCTATTGAACCCAGCCTTGGAAGCTGCGAAAGTACAAAACATCGCTGAGCTTGCATGGAATGGGGTTACATATGGTAAATTCTTGAGTGCTATTATCAACTTCCTAGTTGTTGGTACTGTTCTATTCTTTGTGATTAAAGCAATGGAAAAAGCTCAAAATCTTCGTAAAAAAGAAGAAGTCGCTGAAGAGGCACCTGCTGGTCCAACTGAGTTGGAAGTTCTTCAAGAAATCAAAGCTCTTCTTGAGAAAAAATAATAATATAGAGGATTCGGTTCAATACTGAATCTTTTTTTATTCTCCTTTTACTGAGCTTAGAAAAAACTTGAGTTCAGCTCTCTTTTTTGATATAATAATTAAAGTTTCCACCCTTAGTGTAATGGATATCACGTAAGATTCCGGTTCTTGAGATGGGGGTTCGATTCCCTCAGGGTGGATTGATGAAAACAAAAAAAGCAACGGTACCGTTGCTTTTTTTCTGTGTTACCCTTGTCTTTGAATATAGATCATTGATACCAACGAAAGAAGAATAACTCCGAGTCCGATGATTAAAAAGGAAACTAATTGCACACTTGGTAAAAATGTCATTACACCTTTCGCAATCGGCATAAAGAGAATTGCCAGTGTAAAAATGGTACTCAATACCCTCCCAAGATAGTCTCCATCAACCTTGGTTTGTACCTGAGTAAAGAAGTGAATATTAAAAATTGTCATAAATAATTCACAAACTAGGTTTCCTGAAAAAGTGAGAAAATTAGGTAGTGGCAAGCCCATCATGAAAACTCCTACTCCTGTTAAAATCAATAAGAATAAAAGTGTATTCATGCTCGATTTAAATTTATTTGCTATCAGTGCTCCGATGATTGAGCCAATTGCACCCATGGTTAAGATAGTCGCATAGGCTCCTTCTACACCATAGAGTTTATTTGAAAAAGGGAGCAAAAACTCAAAAGCTGCAAAAAAGAAATTCACACTGGAAGCCACTAACAAGAGAAAGAAAATTTCTTTTTGATGCCTGATATAGTGCAAGCCATCTTTGATATCCGCAAAAATATCTTTCCCAGTGAAACTCTTCTGCTCTTGAACCTTTGGTTCTTCTTTTGGAAGTAAAGCAACTAGAGCAAAAGCAATGAAAAAAGTCAGTGCATCTAGTAAGAGCGTCATGTGAAGACTTGCAAATTGTAAAACAAGGAAAGAAAGCACAGGAGAACTAACACCAATAACCTGCAAAACTAACTCCAAACGAGAGTTATAGGTCACTATCTCGTCTTTCTCTACAACCTCCGTTATAATAGCTTTATTAGCAGTGCGAGAAAATGCAAAGGCAATGGCCTGGACAATATTAGCAAAGATCAAAGCTCCAATCATCCAGTTATCATTTCTGATAAAAGAAATGGCCAGACAGAGAATCCCACAAACCAAGTCTGTTGTCATCAAAATCTTGCGACGGGAAAAACGGTCTGAAATCACACCTCCAAAGGGATTAACTAGTATGGATGTAACGAGTTCAGAGATCTGATAAATCCCTAGAACGGTTTGCCCAATCGTTCCCATTGAGGCCAGCCAAACACTATTCCCATAATCATAGAGCATATTTCCTAGTTTGTTAATAGCTCCACGACTAATCAACTGTACTGCATATCGATTCATAAAAACTCCTCTCAAATTTTGAAACTATTGTATCAAAACTTGAAGGAGTTTCTCATTTTTCCCTTATTTGGGAAATTAATTTTTTACAAATTTATCGTAATGTTCCTGATAGTAAGCTACTTGCTCCGGAAGACCTAGCACATCAAAAATATGCATGGCTTCCTGCATTTGTTTACAACCTTCTTCTTTTTGCCCCTTCTGATAAAGAGCAAATCCTTTAAGAAAGTGGAAAACATTACGCTCATAGAGTTTGATGCTCTTACCTATAATCTTCTCTATATAAGCTTCAAAGTAGCTGGCATTTTCAAAAGCAAGATGTTCTAAACAATGCTGGTAACAATTAAGAGCTAAAATCAAGACCAGTTTTCGATGGCGACCAATTTCTTTATAGAAATCTTCACGCTCCATCACTTCTCTACCAAGGCGAGCAACATAGTCCACATCATAAAAGCTATAGAGATTGCCAAAGAGAATCAACTCATACATGGTCCATTCATCTGTTTGGAAAAGATAATCTGCCACCTTATCCAGATCATCTTGCTTCATAGTGAAGCTAGCATCTCTTTGACAAATCAGACCTTGTAATAAAATCCAGTTCAGCTCAAAATAGAGGGGATTTGTTGAACTCTTAGCTTTTTCAAGTTGTTCTTCTTGAAGTTTTTGAAAACCTGCAATATCATTTGAGTAGTAAAGTGGAATAATCTGAGCCATCAAGCTGACATGCTCATGATGTTGAAAATTTCTGGCCTTATCCATAAAATTTTCAATCGTCACGTGAATATTATCTAATATTTCAAAGAAACGTGAAGCAGCCAGATCAGATTCCCCTAATTCAAAGCGAGATAATTGGGAGGTTGAACAGGCCTCTCCTGCAGCTTCTTTTAAAGAATAATTTTTACTGATTCGAAATTCCCGAAAGACTTTTCCAAGATGTTCCATCTTACACCTGCTCCGATAATTCTTCCCACTCTAGCATGGCTTCTTCCTGACGCTGGCTAATCTTATCAAGTTCTGCTTGTAATTGCATGAGTTCATCTGCATCATTGGTGGTATGCATTTGTTCAGAGATAGCTTGGGCTTGCGTTTCCAATTCTTCTATTTCTATCTCCAGGTTCTCGATTTGTCTCATCAATTTACGCAGTTCTTTTTGACTCTCTTTTTGGGCTTGGTAGTCATTAACTGGAGAAACTTCTTTTTCTTGGTTAACAACTGCCGCTTCTTCCGCTTGGCTAGCTGCTAGCTCTGCTTTTTTATCAACATAATAGTCATAATCACCCAGATAAAGTGTTGATCCATTTTCAGATAATTCCAGCACATGAGTGGCTACACGGTTGATGAAATAACGGTCGTGGCTGACAAAGAGAAGAGTTCCATCAAAGTCAATCAGAGCATTTTCCAGAACTTCCTTGCTATCAATGTCCAAGTGGTTAGTCGGCTCGTCGAGAATCAAGAAGTTGTTGTTTTCCATGGAAAGTTTAGCCAGAAGCAATCGAGCTTTCTCTCCACCTGAAAGCATACCAACTGATTTCTTAACATCATCACCAGAGAAAAGAAAGGCACCTAGGCGATTACGGATTTCCAGTTCAGGAGTCAACTTGAAATCATTCCAGAGTTCGTCTAAGACTGTATTGCTCGGTGTTAACTTACTTTGAGTCTGGTCATAGTAACCAACCTCAACATTAGCACCAAAGCGCTTTTCACCCTTGATAAAGGGAATCTGGTCCACAATAGACTTAATAAAGGTTGACTTACCAATGCCATTTGGACCAACAATGGCAATAGCGTTCATCTTACGAAGATCAAGGTTGATGGGTTCTGATAAGATTTCACCATCATAGCCAATGGCAGCATTCTCCACTGTCAAAACGACATTACCAGATACTCTATCAGAATGGAAGGTCATATTAGCTGATTTCTTACCAGCTTCAGGCTTATCCAAGCGCTCCATCTTCTCCAGTTGCTTGCGTCGAGATTGCGCTCGTTTGGTTGTCGATGCTCGGACAAGATTTCGATTGACAAAGTCTTCTAAGGCAGCAATTTCCTTCTGTTGTTTTTCGTAGTTTTTGGCTTCAGTTGCGAGCTTCTGCTCCTTCTGCTCCACAAAACTTGAGTAGTTCCCTACATATCTGTCCAAAGAATGTTTGGTTAAGTCTAATGTTATGGTTGCAACCTTATCGAGGAAATAACGGTCGTGGCTGACGATAATTAAAGCACCGCTATAATTAACTAGATAGTTTTCTAACCAGGCAATGGTTTCAATATCCAAGTGGTTAGTCGGCTCGTCCAAGACTAAAAGATTAGGCTTTTCAAGGAGCATTTTGGCAAGGGCTAAACGGGTATTTTGCCCTCCAGAAAGCTCAGCGATTCGCATCTGCCACATGGACTCGTCAAACTTGAAACCATTTAAGATAGAGCGAATATCAGCTTCATAGGTAAAGCCTCCAGCCTGACGGAAATTTTCTGATAGGCGATCATAGTCAGACATGAGCTTATCTAGTTCTGCACCAGTCTTTTCCCCCATCTCCAACTCCATCTGTCGAAGTTGTCTTTCGGTACGACGCAAGTCATCAAATACATGAAGCATTTCATCATAGATGGTGTTCTCAGACTCAAAACGGCTATCCTGTGCTAGATATGAGAGGGAAATATCTTTTTTCTTATTGATTTCACCAGTGGTTGGCTCCTCTTCTCCAACCAATATCTTGAGTAAAGTAGACTTTCCAGCACCATTTTTCCCAACGAGGGCAATGCGGTCTCTTTCATCTACTTGTAGGTTTATATTATCAAAAAGAACCTCTCCTGCAAAAGAACGTTCAATTTTATTAGCTTGTAAAATAATCATACAGTTAGTATAGCATGTTTCGGTAAGCCGTTCAAGACTTGTGGTTTAGCTATATTTCATAACTTGCTAATTTCCCAAACTAAGCTCCACCGCTAATTCAAGTGAAAGTTACTCTAAGAAGTTTTCCATTTCATAACTTTTTCAGAAACTTATGCTAACGTTTTACTAAAACTTCAAATCGTGGTATAATGTAAGCGATTAGATTATATATTAAAGGAGATTTCTTATGGCTTACCAAGAAAACTACCAAAAATGGGTTGATTTCGCAGAACTTCCAGATTATCTTCGTCAAGATTTGGAAAACATGGACGAGAAAACTAAAGAAGACGCATTCTATACCAATCTTGAATTTGGTACTGCTGGTATGCGTGGACTGATTGGTGCTGGTACTAACCGCATTAACATCTACGTTGTTCGTCAAGCAACTGAAGGTTTGGCTCGTTTGATTGAGTCAAAAGGTGGAAATGAAAAGGAACGTGGTGTTGCCATCGCTTACGATAGCCGTCACTTCTCTCCAGAATTTGCCTTTGAATCTGCAGCAGTTCTTGCTAAACACGGTATTAAATCTTATGTTTTTGAAAGTCTCCGTCCAACTCCTGAACTTTCATTTGCCGTTCGTCACCTCAACTGCTTTGCAGGTATCATGATTACTGCCAGCCACAACCCTGCTCCATTCAATGGTTACAAGGTTTATGGTGAAGATGGTGGTCAAATGCCTCCACACGATGCAGACGCTTTGACAACTTACATCCGTGCGATTGAAAATCCTTTTGCTGTTGAAGTTGCTGATGTAGAAGCTGAAAAAGCTTCTGGCTTGATTGAAGTTATCGGCGAAGCTGTCGATGGGGAATACCTCAAAGAAGTTAAGGACGTTAACATCAACCCAGCCTTGATTGAAGAATTTGGTAAAGATATGAAGATTGTCTACACACCTCTTCATGGTACTGGTGAAATGTTGGCTCGTCGTGCTCTTGCTCAAGCAGGATTTGATTCTGTTCAAGTCGTTGAAGCTCAAGCAACTCCAGACCCAGACTTCTCAACAGTTAAATCTCCAAACCCAGAAAGCCAAGCAGCCTTTGCACTTGCAGAAGAACTTGGTCGCCAAGTGGGCGCTGATGTTCTTGTTGCAACTGACCCTGATGCTGACCGTGTCGGTGTTGAAGTTCTTCAAAAAGATGGTAGCTACCTTAACCTTTCAGGTAACCAAATCGGTGCTATCATGGCTAAGTACATCTTGGAAGCTCACAAAAATGCTGGAACACTTCCAGAAAACGCAGCCCTTTGCAAATCTATCGTATCAACTGACTTGGTAACCAAGATTGCTGAAAGCTACGGCGCAACTATGTTCAACGTCTTGACTGGTTTCAAATTCATCGCTGAAAAAATCCAAGAATTCGAAGAAAAACACAATCACACTTATATGATGGGATTTGAAGAAAGCTTCGGTTACTTGATTAAACCATTCGTGCGTGATAAAGACGCTATCCAAGCCGTTCTTGTCGTTGCTGAACTTGCTGCCTACTACCGCTCTCGTGGTTTGACTTTAGCTGACGGTATCGAAGAAATCTACAAAGAGTACGGCTACTATGCTGAAAAGACAATCTCTGTTACTCTTTCTGGTGTTGACGGTGCCGAGCAAATCAAAGCAATTATGGCTAAATTCCGTGAAAATGGTCCAAAAGAATGGAATGCAACAGAAGTTTCAATCACTGAGGACTTCAAAGCACAAACTTCTACTGCCACTGATGGCACTGTAACAGCCTTGACTACTCCTCCAAGTGATGTATTGAAATACACTCTTGCAGATGGTTCATGGATCGCAGTTCGTCCTTCAGGTACAGAACCAAAAATCAAGTTCTACATTGCAGTTGTAGGTGAAAGCAACGAAGATTCACAAGCTAAGATTGCTAACATCGAAGCTGAAATCAATGACTTTGTAAAATAAGCAACTATATAATAAAGGTCGGGAAAAATCCTGACCTTTATTTTTGATGATAAAGTAAAATTTGACTGTAATTTATGCCTTCTTCTAACTCTCTTGACCAGAACTTCAGTTTCTATATCTTTAAAGACACACGGAAATAGGACTAGAAAATCAGACTTAGACTACTGATTTCTACCCAACCATCTATTTGCGTATCAAAAATAAGCAATTTTAACATTTTTATGGCATACTAGTTTTATCAAAAAAAGCGAGGTATTCTCATGGAACAATTTTTAGAAAACATCAAAGATCTTGAAGTGACAACAGTTGCGCGTGCTCAAGAAGCGCTCGACAAGCAAGAAACAGCTACTTTCTTTATCGGACGCAAAACTTGTCCTTACTGCCGTAAATTTGCTGGCACATTGGCTGGTGTGGTTTCTGAAACCAAAGCCCACATCTACTTCATCAACAGTGAAGAACCAAGCCAACTTGAAGCTTTGCAAGACTTCCGTTCACGCTACGAAATCCCGACTGTACCAGGATTCGTCCATGTAGCAAATGGTCAAATCAATGTCCGTTGCGACTCTTCAATGTCAGCTCAAGAAATCAAAGAATTTGCTGGCTTGTAAAATAGTCTATAAAAAAGAAGGCTTGTGCCTTCTTTTTTATATCTCCGTCAATGGTGTTGCTGTATCTGGTGAAGTATCGTAAACTTGAAAGTCTACTCCAACTCCAAGATCTGCTTGAGCTAACTGATTGACCATGGTCATGTGGGCCAGTTCCTTGATATTATTTTCCTTGGACAAATGGCCTAGGTAAATCTTCTTGGTACGATTACCTAGTGTGCGAATCATGGCGTCTGCTCCATCCTCGTTTGAGAGGTGACCAAGGTCAGACAGGATGCGTTGTTTGAGTCGCCATGCGTAAGATCCTGCTCGCAGGATTTCCACATCATGATTTGACTCGATCAGATAGCCATCTGCGTTCTCGACAATGCCAGCCATCCGGTCACTAACATAGCCCGTATCCGTCAGCATAACAAAGCTCTTATCATCCTTCATAAAACGATAAAACTGGGGCGCCACTGCATCATGACTCACACCAAAGCTCTCAATATCGATGTCACCAAAGGTTTTAGTTTTTCCCATCTCGAAAATATGCTTTTGAGATGAGTCAACCTTACCAAGATACTTACTATTTTCCATAGCCTGCCAAGTTTTCTCATTAGCATAAAGATCCATGCCGTACTTGCGAGCCAGAACGCCCACACCGTGGATATGGTCTGAATGTTCATGCGTAATCAAGATAGCGTCTAAATCCTCTGGTTTACGATTGATTTCACTCAAAAGGCTTGTAATTTTTTTGCCAGATAGGCCCGCATCTACTAAAATTTTCTTTTTTGGTGTTTCCAAGTAAAATGAATTTCCACTGGAACCCGATGCTAAAATACTGTATTTAAAACCGATATCACTCATTCTAGTCTTCTAGTTCATCCTCCCAAATCTCTTCTTTCACGGCATCCTTATCGTATGGCAGTACGATAGTAAAGGTTGAACCCTTGCCATATTCACTCTTAGCCCAGATAAATCCATTATGTTGTTTGACGATTTCTTTAGCAATAGCAAGTCCTAGACCAGTACCACCTTGAGCACGACTTCTTGCCTTGTCAACACGATAAAAACGGTCAAAAATCTTTGGTAGATCTTCTTTAGGAATCCCAAGCCCTTGGTCCGAAATTGATAAAATCATCTGATCATCTGTAGTCTTCATGCTTACAGTGATTTTTCCACCATCTGGTGAATACTTGATAGCGTTATTCAGGATATTGTCAATCACCTGGGTCATCTTATCCGTATCAATCTCAATCCAAACAGAGTTAATCGGATAATCTCTCACCAACTCGTACTTCTTCTCCTCATCTTGACTTTTCATTTTATCAAAACGATTAAGGATAAAAGTGATAAAGGCCGTAAAGTTAATCAATTCAACATCTAAGTGACTAGTTGCATTGTCAATCCGTGAAAGATGCAAGAGGTCCGTCACCATCCGCATCATACGGTTGGTTTCATCAAGAGAAACCTTGATAAAGTCTGGAGCAACCGGTTCTGTAAGAGCTCCTTCATCCAAGGCCTCAAGATAGGATTTTACACTGGTCAAAGGTGTACGCAATTCATGACTAACGTTCGAAACGAAAAGCCTTCTCTCACGTTCTTCCTTCTCTTGTTCAGTCGTATCATGTAGAACTGCTACTAAACCAGAGATAAAGCCAGATTCTCTACGAATCAAGGCAAAACGCACGCGCAAGCTGATATACTCCCCATTCACATTTTGGGAATAAATCATCAATTCAGGACTTTGGGTAATGAGATCTCTCAACTCATACTCATCCTCAATCTTGAGTAACTCTAAGATATTTTGATTAAGAGCATCATCCCTTTCGACTCCAAGTTGTCTCTTGGCCATATCATTAATCATGATGATTTGCCCACGACGATTGGTCGCAAGTACTCCGTCTGTCATGTAGGACAAGATACTATGCAACCTTTTACTCTCTTGTTCCAGATTTTCTTGAGTCAAACGGATTACTTCTGACAAATCATTAAGATTGTTTGTGATATTGGTAATCTCTGAACTTCCCTGCATATCCAAAACCTGAGAATAATCACCAGCAATTAAATCCTTAACCTTCTGGTTTAGCTGTCTAAGGCGAATATTATCGCGACGGCTCTCAAGCAAGAGGAAAGTCACCAGCATAATAAAGCCAATTAGGATGAGGATATAGATAAAGTCACTCGTCAAAATTGTTTGTCTAATTACTTCAATCATTATTTCTCATATAATATCCTACTCCACGACGAGTTAGGATGTATTCAGGTCTACTTGGTGTGTCTTCAATCTTCTCGCGCAAACGTCTAATAGTTACATCAACTGTACGGACATCTCCAAAATAGTCATATCCCCAAACAGTTTCAAGAAGATGTTCTCGGGTAATAACTTGACCAAGATGAGAAGCTAAATGATGTAAGAGCTCGAATTCGCGGTGGGTTAGGTCTAACTCTTCACCATATTTCTTAGCCACGTAAGCATCGGGTAAAATCTCCAAATCGCCAATCTGCAGACTTTGTAATTTCGTTTCAGGTTCTTGGTTATCAACTGAGACAATATCTGTACGACGGAGAAGAGCTTTAACACGGGCCTGTAGTTCACGATTTGAAAATGGCTTGGTTACATAGTCATCCGCCCCAAGCTCAAGCCCAATAACCTTATCAAATTCGCTATCCTTTGCTGAAAGCATGATAATAGGAACACTACTTGTCTTACGAATAGTTTTTGCAACCTCAAGTCCATCAATCTCTGGAAGCATCAAATCCAAGATAATAATATCTGGTTGCTCAGCTTCAAATTGTTCAAGAGCTTCACGACCATTAAAAGCAGTTACAACTTCATAACCTTCCTTGGTCATATTAAATTTTATAATATCTGAGATGGGTTTTTCATCATCTACAATTAGTATTTTTTTCATTTAGTCACCTTTTTCCTTATCTCATTATACCAAAAAAATGTAAAGAAGACACGAAAGACCAATGCTAGCAGCTTCTTTTCAAGTAGGCTTGCCAAATCTTTTGCTGAGGTTTAGCTAGGGGATAATTGATAAATTCTTCCGGACTTAACCAAAGGACTTCTCTATCTGCATATTCCTGTGTTTCAGTAACTCGGCCTGCAATTATCTGGATATGCCATTTGCGATGGCTAAAAATGTGCTTGACCTCTTCAAAAAGTAGATCTTGCCAATCAACTTCAAGATCATAGTCCTGTTCAAAACTCTCCTGTGGAGATGGTCCCAGTTCTAGAATTGGCTCCGCTACTTGACTAAAAAGGTCCAAGTCCTGAGTCTGGTCTGAGAATTCATCAACTTCAATCAAGGGAAAATGCCAAAATCCAGCCAAGAGTTTTTCACTCTCATTCTTCTCTAATAGAAAGTGCCCCTGATTATTTTGCACTACAAGAGCCTTTAGATAAATAGGGATTGGCTTTTTCTTGGGAGCCTTAATGGGATAGCGATCCATGGTCCCATGTTGGTAAGCAGCACTGAACTCCTTAACCGGACTCTCTTCTGGTCTTGGATTAACAGGAGCCTCAATATCTGAACCTAAATCCATCAAAGCCTGATTGAAATCACCTGGGCGATCTGGATCTATCAGAACCTCCATCATTGCTTGAAAAATCTTGCGATTGCTAGGATTTCCAATATCATGATTGACTTCAAATAAACGTGCCAAAACACGCATGACATTGCCATCTACTGCAGGCTGCGGAAGGTTAAAGGCAATACTAGAAATTGCACCAGCTGTATATGGACCAATCCCTTTTAAGCTTGAAATACCTTCATAAGTAGACGGGAACTTGCCTTCAAATTCATTCATAATCTGTTGAGCAGCTGTTTGCATATTGCGGACACGAGAATAATAGCCAAGTCCTTCCCAAGCTTTTAATAAGCGCTCCTCAGGTGCATTTGCTAAGCTTTCAACAGTCGGAAACCAGTCCAAAAAACGTTCATAATAGGGAATGACGGTATCAACTCGAGTCTGCTGCAACATAATTTCAGATACCCAGATATGATAAGGATTCTTGCTTCGTCTCCAGGGTAAATCACGCTTGTTTTCGTCATACCAGGCTAATAATTTTTGACGGAAAGAGAAAATCTTGTCCTCTTCCCACATGGTCACACCATATTTCTCCAAATCTAACATATTTCTAGTATAGCATAACCTTTTAGGATACTCAAAAAATCAAGATAGGGCTTGTTAAAACACTCTCTTAAACTCTGTTAGATTAATAGCAATTTAACCTTTCCAAACCAGCTGATTCTATCATTTTCTCTTCTTTTTTGATATAATAAATTTAATGATTCTTCAAAGGAGGCATCTATGCGTTTTAATCAATTCAGTTACTATCCTGTAAGCCAGCAAGAAGCTTTACAGGAATTATCCAACCTTGGATTCAAGCTTGATCAATCAAATTCTGATAAAGAACTGTTTGAATCTTTTGTTAGAACTTATTTTTTCAATTACAAAAATACGGATTATCCCCTCTCAACTTTAGCGGTTGACAAAGAAACTGATCTACTCACTTTCTTCAATTCTGATCGTGAATTAACTTCAGAAATTTTCTATACTGTTGCCTTTCAGTTGCTTGGTTTCAACTACTTAATAGACTTTGAAGATGGTCTAGCTTTTCATAAAGAAACGGCATTCCCTATTGTATACGGAGATTTGATTGACAATCTTTATCAACTCCTTAACACGCGCACTAAAAAGGGAAATACCTTGATTGATCAGCTAGTTAGTGATGGTCTTATCCCTGAGGACAATGATTACCACTACTTCAATGGAAAGAGTTTGGCTACTTTCTCAACTAACAATGTTATTCGTGAAGTTGTTTATGTAGAAACTCGTATTGATTCTGATAATGATGGTCTACCTGATTTAGTCAAGGTTAGCATCATCCGTCCATCTTACAATGGCAAAATTCCAGCAGTCATGACTGCAAGTCCATACCACCAGGGAACCAATGATAAGGCTAGTGATAAGGCCCTTTACAAAATGGAAGCTGAACTAGAAGTCAAAGAACCACATGAGATTAGCTTAGAAGAGCCAAGGATTAGTTTTATTGAGCCAGTTGGCCAAGCAGACCTCGTTCCAGAAGCTGAAGAAAAACTGACTCATATCAATAGCAGCTACACACTTAACGACTACTTCCTTCCAAGAGGATATGCAAATATCTACGTATCTGGTCTTGGTACAAAGGATTCTCAAGGTCAGATGACTAATGGTGACTACCGACAAGTTGAAGCCTATAAAAATGTCATTGATTGGCTCAATGGCCGTTGTCGCGCCTTTACAGACCATAGTCGTAAAAGTCAAGTCAAGACTGACTGGTCCAATGGTAAGGTAGCAACTACTGGTCTTTCTTATCTTGGAACAATGTCTAATGGTCTTGCTACTACAGGAGTTGATGGTTTAGAGGTCATCATTGCTGAAGCCGGTATTTCTTCTTGGTACAACTATTACCGAGAAAATGGTCTGGTAACAAGCCCTGGTGGCTATCCTGGAGAGGACTTCGATTCATTAGATGAATTAACTTATTCTCGTAATCTCTTAGCTGGTGACTTTATTCGTGGAAACGAGGCTCATCAAGCATCCATAGAAGAGCTCAAGAAAAATCTAGACCGTAAAACTGGAGATTATAACCAATTTTGGCATGACAGAAACTACCTTCTTAATGCTCAAAAGGTAAAGGCTGAAGTTGTCTTCACCCACGGTTCACAAGACTGGAATGTAAAACCACTTCATGTCTATCAAATGTTCAATGCTCTTCCAAGCAATATTAAGAAACATCTCTTTTACCATAACGGCGCCCACGTTTATATGAACAACTGGCAGTCTATTGATTTCCGTGAATCCATGAATGCTCTTTTGACGCAGAAATTATTGGGTCAAGAAACTGACTACCAACTTCCAATAGTCGTTTGGCAAGACAATACTGCTCCTCAAACCTGGCTGTCACTTGAAGATTTTGGAAATCAAACTGACCATAAAACTTTCTCTTTAGGTACTGAAGAAGCTGTCATTGAAAATCATTACCAAGATTCTGACTTCGAACGATTTGGAAAGACTTACCAAACCTTTAATAATGAATTGTATCAAGGTAAGGTGAATCAGATTACCATTGATTTTCCAGTGACTGAAGATCTTCATATCAATGGTCGTGTTAAACTAAACCTTCGTCTCAAGTCAAGTACCAATAAAGGTCTTCTCTCTGCTCAACTTCTCGAACTTGGTCAAAAGAAATACCTACAACCATATCCAGGAGTCTTGTCTGCTCGTACGATTGATAATGGTCGTTACCATATGCTAGAAAACCTTTGCGAGCTACCATTTAGTCCAAATGCTCAACGTGTTATTACCAAAGGCTATCTCAATCTTCAAAATCGTCATGATTTATTGAAAATTGAAGAAGTCAAGCCAGATGAATGGATGGAATTCCAATTTGAACTCCAACCAACTATTTACAAACTAAAAGAAGGCGATACAGTACGTCTCGTTCTTTACACAACCGACTTTGAGATTACTGTACGTGACAATACAGACTATCACTTGACTGTAGACCTTGCACAGTCAAGTCTTGAAATTCCATTCCAAAAGTAGTCAGTAAACCAGAAAACCCGTGATGCCTATCATCACGGGTTTATTTTATGATTTGTTATTTTCAGCTTGCTTTTTAGTTCTTGCTAGTCTCAAAGCACGATTTGGATTGAGGCGATTAAACAGTTCTTCTAACTTCTTCTCATTCCAGACGTCTGCTGCAGAAACAAAATTTCCATCAGCATCTCGGAAAGATATCGGTTTATCTCCCATCGCTATCTCCTAGTCTACAAATTCAAACTCAAACTTACCGATACGAACCAAATCTCCATCCTTGGCACCACGGGCGCGGAGAGCTTCATCGACTCCCATTCCGCGCAACTGACGTGCAAATTTCATAACAGACTCATCGCGGTCAAAGTTAGTCATGTTAAAGAGTTTGATGAGTTTTTCACCTGAAAGTACCCAAGTTGCATCATCATCACGACTAATTTCAAATGGTTTTTCTTCTTCATCAAAGCCATAATAAACTTCTTCTTCCATTTCTGACTCATCATAAAGAAGGAATTCTGGAGTCTTATCAAGAAGTTCAGCCGTTGCGTCTAATAAAGGTGCCAAACCTTGTTTTGTCAAACCTGATATTGGGAAGATTGCTGGTAATTCCTCGAACTCATCAAAGTTAGTGGCCAATTTTTTCTTGAATTCTTCAAGGTTTTCTTGGCTTTCTGGCATATCCATCTTATTAGCAACAATAATTTGTGGACGCTCCATCAGACGAAGATTGTAGGATTCCAACTCTTTGTTAATAGCTAGATAATCTTCGTAAGGATCGCGACCTTCACTGGCTGACATATCGATGATGTGCAGGATAACGCGAGTACGCTCAATATGGCGAAGGAACTGAGTTCCCAAGCCCACACCTTGACTAGCACCTTCAATCAATCCAGGTAGGTCTGCCACTGCAAAGGACTCACCTGATTGGGTACGGACCATACCAAGATTAGGAACGATTGTTGTAAAGTGGTAGGCACCAATTTTAGGTTTTGCAGAGGTAATTACGCTGAGCAAAGTTGATTTTCCAACTGAAGGGAATCCAACCAAACCAACATCAGCAAGAATTTTAAGTTCTAACTGTAACTCGCGCTCCTGACCAGGTTCTCCATTCTCAGAAATCTCAGGAGCAGGATTTTTGGGTGTTGCAAAACGGATATTTCCACGGCCACCTCGACCACCGTGAGCAACGATAAACTCTTGGCCGTGCTCAATCAAGTCAGTGATAACTTTTCCAGTTTCTGCATCACGTACAGTTGTACCCTGAGGCACTCGAACAATCAAGTCCTCTGCTCCTCTACCATGCATTCCTTTGGTCATCCCTTTTTCACCCGATTGGGCTTTGAAATGACGATTGTAACGGAAGTCCATCAGGGTACGTAAACCTTCATCTACAACAAAGACAACGTTACCACCACGGCCTCCATCACCTCCCCATGGACCGCCATTAGGGACGTATTTTTCACGGCGAAAGGCAACCATCCCATCGCCACCATTTCCAGCCTTGACCTTGATCTTGGCTGTATCTAAAAACATACTCATATTCTTTTCTCACTCTAAAAAGGGCTGGGAAATCCCAGTCACCAACTATTACTACTTGCTAGAAAATCTAGCATTTTAAAATCTGCTAAATACACCAATGGCTGTAGCAAAGATACCTGCTAGGGTTACAAATAACATGATTAACACGACAAACATTGTTAGTTTTTCAAAGAAAGTTTTTTTACGTTTCCCATTATCACCAAATGCCATTTTTTCTCCTTTACTATAATACTCTAATCTTAAAATTCATCTGATACAGGAGCGATTGCCCACAAAATCAAGTAAGCAATAAGTCCAGCACCATAACAGAAAGCTAGAACTCCCCAAATCACACGTACAATTGTAGGGTCAATATCAAAATAATTAGCTAAACCAGCGCAGACACCACCGATTTTTTGATCTCTACCACTTCTCATAAATTTCTTTTTCATTTTTTTATTTCCTTTCTTTGATTCGATTAATCGTTCAAATATTTTCTTAAATGACTCAACTGTTTTCTAGAAGCTTTCAACATACGTCTTGAACTCTTGACCGGCATAGATACTGCTTGTTGTGGTATATAGAATACTGTCTTTAAAATACGTTTCGTAACAGGTTCATCTGCAGTCAATTCTTTTTCAAAATTATTTGAAATAATAACATCTAGATAGAATTCATGCACTCTCTTAGCAAAATTCTCAGCTGAAATTTCATACAATTTTTCAGCCAAAAGTTTCTCATCCATCTTTGGAGTTGCAATTAAAGCTTCTAAAATAGCCCCTGCTAAATCTCTCTCTTCATAATAAAGAGTTCCAAACATTTTATGATTGATGAGGTTATCAAGATAGGGATTTCCGTGAGCTATCACCGGAGTCTTACTTGCAAGACTTTCAAGATAGGTCAAGCCTTGCGTCTCACTAGTTGAAGCTGAGATAAAGAAGTCAGCAGCCTTATAGTAAAGTGCGGTCTCACTTGGGGCAATCATCCCTGTAAAAATAACAGAATCTTGAATCTGTAAATCTGATGCTTGCTCCTTGAGATTTTCCAGATAAGGACCATCTCCAGCTACAACTAACTTAACATTTTGCTCTTCTTTTAGAACTTCTGGAAATGCTGCCAAAACGGCTTGAATGTTCTTCTCGTAAGAAACACGCGAAAGGCTAAGAAGCATCTTTTCATCTTCATTAATACCTAGTTTAACCCGTAAGTCTGCGATATGTTCTGGTCCAATCTCAGGTCGTTCAAACTTGGCTAGCTCAATCCCTGTAGGAATAACTCGTTTTTCAACTTTTACCTTATAATCTGATAGAAGGTCTCGCACAATCTCACTTGGACAAATCACTCCATCAACATCATGAAGGAAGCCTCTCACAAGATACTTGACCATACCTGGACGAATCAACATCCCTTTAGCGATATAGTGAACATAATCTTCGTACTGGGTATGATAGGTATGAATAACAGGGATTTTCAGCTCACGCGCTATCCAAATCCCTAATAAACCAAGAGAAAACTCAGTCTGCGTATGAATAATATCCAGCTTGTATTGCTTTGCTATCTCAAGAGCTTTCGTAAATCCACGATAGGCGAAACGACGATCCTTAAAGGCAAAGAAAGGAACACTAGGGATACGGATAATCTGCCAGTCTTCATAACGATTAACATCCTTGTCTGTTGTTGTAAAGATAAAGACGGCATGTCCTTGCTTTTCAAGTTCTGTTTTTAAGGTTCGAATACTGGTCGCAACACCCGAGACCTGCGGGAAATAAGTATCTGTAAATAATCCAATTCGCATATACTACCTCATTTTTTTCCTAAAGCTGCTTGCTCCCGATAGAATTTTAGCCAGATTTCAAGAAGATGCTCTTCTGAATATTCTCTTGAAATGGCCTTAGCCTTTTCTTTTAATTCTTTTAGTGCTTCTGGATGCTCTCGATATTCCAAGATAGCCTCTTTCATCTCTTCTACATCACTTGTTGGTCTGTAATTTCCTTCAAGAATGACCTTGTAAAGATCTAGATTACGAAGCATAATGGGTGCTTCACAACTCGCAGCTTCTAAAATAGTCATTGGAAAGAGCTCGTTATAACTTGGAAGCAAGAAAAGATC
>NZ_JUOS01000014.1 GCF_001075875.1 Streptococcus oralis | reverse complement strand
ATTTTTTTAGAAGTGTTGACTTTAATATTTGAAGTCTAATTTCCCTTAAATAAAAATATTTTTAAATAAAAGAAAAAAATTATCAAAAAACGATAAAAAAGTGTTGCATTTCAAAAAAATTATGCTATACTAGATATATCGAAAAACGATAATAAGTTTTCGAGTAGTAACAAAAAGAGCTCATTTGTTGCTAAAACTAAAAATATTTTATAAAAGAGGAAATCATCATGAAAAAAACTACATCAACTAAAATCGTAAACTTTACTAAATCACTTGTTACATTAGGCTCTAATTTCGGAATCTTTACCCTCAGTTTCCTTAGTATCGCTTCTTTAGTTCTTCTCCTTGGTCAATTTGATATCAGCCAACTAATGCCTGAAGGTGGGGAGGTAACAAGGTCAGGCTACGAAGCGTGGGGAGGAGTTAATGCCTTTGTTTTAACCTTTGTTGCTGGTAATACACTTCTGACTTATGGCCTTATCAAATTAAAACAGTTTGCTAAGAACTTTAAAGAAAGTGATCTTTTTGAAAATACAACCATTTCATTCTTGAAAAAGGGTGCAGTTTTAATGACTGTAGTAGGAGCAATCCAAGGTATTACAGAACTTATTTTGAATCCTGCCCACATCATTTTTAACTTCTCGATTGCAGCATTTTTGTTTCTTGCTAGCTTAGTTCTTGCTTCTATCAAGAATCAATTTTCAAATAAAGTAGCATAAGACATGCACGTAAAACTTACTAATATTGTATAATATAGTAGAGATTAGAAATGAGGTTTTGAAATTAATGTCTAAGAAAAATTCCTACTTACCATTTGCTTTAGGTTTTATTAATATCCTACTTTTTATCTTGGGAGTATCTTTAGTTATATCTATTCTTCTAACTGTTTTCAATGTAACTGAGATTAACCTCTTTAACCTTGGAACTATTTCCTTAAAACCTGATATGGTGAATACTTCAATACTAGTGAGTGCTTTGTCCTTTATCAATAGCTTTATCATTCTGTTTGTACTATTCTGTGTTAGACAGTTCTTCCAAAATATCATTAATGAACAGATTTTTACAGTTCATAATGTCAAACTTGCTAATCGTATTTCTCTATCACTTTTTCTTGCTTCATTTCTTGGAGATGGGATTTTGACACTCAATGGTTACTCATTTCTGAATATAACTTTCATGGTTACTGCTCTCGTTGTTTGGACAATTGGAAAAATCCTTGAAAAAGCAAACGAAATTGCAGAAGAAAATGAGTTTACAATTTAGAGAAAGGAGAATATACCGTGATTGTCATTAATCTAGATGTCGAATTAGCCAAGAAAAAAATGCGTTCAGGAGATTTAGCAGAACGTGTAGGTATTACTCCCGCAAATCTTTCAATACTGAAAACAGGTAAGGCCAAAGCTATACGTTTTTCAACGCTAGAAGCCATTTGTAAAGAACTTGGGTGCCAACCTGGGGATATATTGGAATATGTGCCAGACTAAAAAGTGGTTCAGCATGAGCTGAACCTTTTTTTATTCAAAAAATGATCAATTTGTCTATAAAAAATTTTGTAAAAAAATCAATAAAATATTATAATAAGATTACGAAAACGGAGCAAAGGAGATGTCTTTAAGGACAAGAACAAAGCTGATATGGAAGATAGAAAAAAGCTACAAAAATTTGCCATTCGCAAACTGAGCATGGGAGTGGGCTCAGTATTGATTGGACTTGCCTTCATTGGAGGAACACTTGAACCAAAACTGGTTCAGGCTGATGAAACCAAGCAAGTTTCTTTTCACTATTTAGCAGAATCGGAGTTGACAGCTGCTGAACGTGAACTCATTCACCATGAATTACCACAAGATCTTAGTCAAGAGAGCTATTATCTAGTCTATCGTAAGCAGGGACAAGCCGTCTTACCTCAAACAGGATCCGTCACCTTCCCCTTGGCTGGTCTTGGTCTTCTGACGGCTAGTTTGGTGGTTTTCCTATTTTCTAGGAAAAAGCCTTCTAAGATAGTTGGAGTGTTATTGATTGCTTCTGTGGGTAAGAGTTTATTACTACCTTATCAAGTATTTGCTTTTGAACACAAGGACTTACTAGCTTATGATCAGACTAAAACCCTTGTGTCTGCAGATGGTTTAACTCAAGGAATTATTGACATTAAAGGCTATGACTATGTCGGTTATTTATTAGAGACGGATTTAAGAGGAACAGGCCAAGATATAACATCTAGTGAGAGTCCAGAAATTCCTGCAAAACCAGTAAATCAAGCAGCCATTCATGAAATTTCCGAATTCACAGGCGGTGTATCAGGCGAATCCTTAGTTGAACCACCTAAACCATCATTTGAGGGTGGTGTTAATGGCCCAGGAGCAGTAGCTGAATCCTTGCCAGAGTATACACCAGAATTGAGTAGTCAAAGTGGCGTCCCAGAAGTCCACGACAAAGCAGACTTTACAGGTGGCGTATCAGGCGAATCCTTGGTTGAGCCAACAAAACCAACATTTGAAGGTGGAGTCAATGGCCCAGATGCAGTAGCTGAATCCTTACCAGAGTATACACCGGAATTTAGCAGTCAAAGTGGCCTTCCAGAAGTCCATGACAAACCAGAATTCACAGGTGGCGTATCAGGCGAATCCTTAGTCGAGCCAACAAAACCAACATTTGAAGGTGGTGTTAATGGCCTGGGTGCAGTGTCCGAAGCCTTACCAGAGTATGAAGGTGGTGCAGTTCCAGTTGAAACTTTGAAACAGGAACTCTCCGAGTTTACAGGTAGCGTTAATGGTGAACCGCTTGTTGAACCTGTCCGACCTAGCTATGAAGGTGGTGTTAATGGCCAAGGAGCAGTAGCTGAAGCCTTGCCAGATTATAAAGGTGGTGCAGTTCCAGTTGACACACTGAAACAGGAACGTCCTGAATTCACAGGTGGCATTAATGGTGAACCGCTTGTTGAGCCTGCCCGACCTAGCTATGAAGGCGGAGTTAATGGCCTGGGTGCAGTGTCCGAAGCCTTACCAGAGTATGCACCAGAATTGAGTAGTCAAAGTGGCGTGCCAGAAGTCCATGACAAATCAGAGTTCACAGGCGGTGTATCAGGCGAATCTTTAGTTGAGCCGTCTAAACCAATATTTGAAGGTGGCGTTAATGGTCCGGGTACAGTAGCTGAAAGCCTACCAGATTATGAAGGAGGCGCAGTCCCAGTTGACACTCTGAAACAGGAACATCCTGAGTTCACAGGCGGTGTATCAGGCGAATCCTTAGTTGAGCCAACAAAACCATCATTTGAGGATGGCGTCAATGGCCTTGGAGCAGTAGCTGAAACCTTACCAGAGTATACACTCGACTTTAGCAGTCAAAGTGGCCTTCCAGAAGTCCATGACAAACCAGAGTTCACAGGCGGTATATCAGGCGAATCTTTAGTTGAGCCGTCTAAACCAATATTTGAAGGTGGTGTTAATGGTCCGGGTACAGTAGCTGAAGCTTTGCCAGATTATGAAGGAGGAGCAGTTCCAGTTGAAACCTTGAAACAGGAACTCTCTATCTATAGTGGTGGCGTGAATGCCACTGAAGCGCTCGTTCAAGATGCAAACCCGACTCTACATGTTGAAGTTCGAAAAGAGTTGATTCCTAAACAAACTAGGGAAAAGATTGATCCAGAAATGCTTGTCGGTGAAACAAGAATCGAGCAAGTCGGTCAAGATGGTGAGAAAGAGATTGTTACCAGCTATGAGGAAAAAGATGGGAAACGTATTTCAGAGCCGAAAGAAACAACACGGATTTTAACAGAAGCTAAAGATCAGATTATCGTCCGTGGTAGTAAGAAAAAGGTAGAGATAAAACCTGTACCAGTCCTAACTCTTTCTACTATTACTGGAAATTCGATGGGCCGTTCAGCTCGCTTAAGCTATAACTTGGACAAGGCAGATGGCGTTACCGTTTCAAAAATCAGTGCCACTATTAAAGCCAAGGGGCTAGAGGAACAGACTCTGGACTTGACGAGTGATCAACTGGAAGCAACAGTTGATAATCTAAAACTTTATACGGATTACACCATATCTACAAGGATGGTCTACAATCGTGGTAAGGGTGAGGAGAGCACTCTGCTTGAGGACAAGAAGTTTCGTTTAGAACTTAAAAAGCTGGAAATAAAAGATATTAAGGAAACAAGCCTTGTTAAGGTTGAAAATGGCAAAGAGTCTGTGATTCAGCACTTGACAGAAGTGCCAAGAAACTTGGAAGACTATTATCTCAAGATTAATTCAGAGGACCATAAGACCAGCCGTTTAGCCATCAAGTCAATCCAAACTGAGAGAATTGATGGAAAAGAATATTATAAGGTGAATGCTGAAGCAACTGACTTGATTCAACGTAATGCTCAGAAAACCTTTGAAGAAGGCTATAGCTACTACCTGGCTAAGTCGAAAACTGAATCACCTGCTATTGCAAATGGAAAAGAATACACTTATCAGGATATTCAAGATTATGATAGCCGCCATGATCAAGCCTATCGCAACCTTGAAAAATTACAGCCTTTCTACAATAAAGAATGGATCGTTAATCAAGGCAACAAGCTAGATCTTGATCACAATCTAGCCAAGAAAGAGGTAGCCTCTGTTATTGCCATGAAGGGACAAGACTTTGTGACGGACCTGTCAGTGGCAGATCATATCATGGTTCATTATGCAGACAAGACCAAGGATGTGTTTGCAATCACCTCGCAAAATTCTGGCTTAACTGCTGTTAAGGAATATAAGATTGCCGACTTGGATGTGCTTTATACTCCAGATATACTGGTTAAGGACCGTTCAGCCCTAGCCAAGGAGCTAACATCTATCCTGAAAACGGTGGACTTACAGTCTGAAGGGGTCTATCGAATCCTAGATGATCAAACCACTAGCCTTGATAAGAAGGTTGAGGCTGTGAAGAATTGGTATCTAGAAGAAAGCCTTGCAGAGGTCAAAGCGCAGCTAGGAAGCCTGATTGATAAGTTACTTACCAATCTAGACTACCAGTGGAATGATTCACCTGCTAGCATGGCTGCCTTGAAGAAAAAAGTTCAGGACAATCAATCAGCTATCATGCTGGGACTTGCTTATCTTAATCGCTATTACGGTATCCGATTTGCGGATTACAATCTGAAAGAACTCATGCTCTTTAAACCAGATTTTTATGGGCAAAATGTGGATATCTTGGATCGATTGATTGAACTTGGTTCAAGAGAGAACAACCTAAAAGGCGACCAGACTCATGAAACCTTTGCCAGAGTCCTAGCCAAGGACACAAAATCTGAAGATTTACATGCCTTCTTAGACTACAACAGACAGTTATTGACGACTGACAAAGATATGAATGACTGGTTTGTGAATGCCACCAAGGGCCATGTGTACATAGCAGAGCGAGCTTCGAAGAATCAAGAAATTGCAAATCGGAAGCATCGGGCTTATGACAATCTTAATAACTGGTTGCATCGCAATATGATTCTGCCTTTGTTGAATGTCAAGAAGGCACAGATGTTCCTGATTTCCAACTACAATACCATTACTTTCGGATCAGCTGATAAATCTGGCAAAACCATAGACCAGATGAAAGCTGACATTGATCTAGTAGCGGACCGTCAGTTGACTTACTTGGACTTCTGGTATCGACTTGCCGCTGATGATGTCAAAGACCGTATGGTTAAGAGCGACTTTAATGTAGCGACACCAGTTTGGGAAGGCTATCGCGTTGATGGACGTGGCTGGGTAGAGCGTTATGGACATACCAGTGGTATGGTAGATTATGCGCCAATTCGTGAAGTATTTGGACCAGCAGGTCGCTACTATAAGGACAATAAGCTAGGAGCCTATGCCTCTATCTATCCTAATATCAATGCCAGAGATGCTGTTCACTTTGTAGAAATAGATATGATGAGTGAGTATGGTTTGTCTGTCTACACCCATGAGACAACTCACGTCAACGATCGTATTGTCTATCTGGGTGGCTACAAACATCGTGAAGGAACCTATGTAGAAGCCTATGCTCAGGGCATGCTCCAGTCGCCAGCTGAGGAAGGCCATCAGGGTGAATATGGCGCTCTCGGGCTCAACATGGCATACATGCGACCAAATGATGGGGACCAATGGTACGATCCTGATCCGACCAAGTTGCAAACACGCCAGCAGATTGACCACTACATGAAAGGTTATAACGAGGCCTTGATGCTTCTAGATTATCTGGAAGGAGAACGAGTTCTCGCTAAGAATGATCTGGCTTTGAAGAAGGCCTGGTTCAGCAAGATGACCAAGCAAATGCGCTATCAGGATCAGGATAATAAACTCCTTGCTCCTAACCAGTGGGACTATGTCCGTCCATTGACAGATGAGGAAGCCAAGACTCAGCTAAATTCTGTGGATGATTTAATCAAAAATAACATCATCACCAACAGGCATTATCAGGGAACTTACCGACCAGAAGAACTCAAGACAGCTTATGTCAATGTCAAGATGGTAGATGCTATCTACGGCGGTAATACAAGTCAGGGAGCTCCAGGAGCCATCTCCTTCAAGCATAATGCCTTCCGTATGTGGGGTTATTATGGCTACGAAAATGGTTTCCTAGGCTATGCTTCTAATAAATACAAGGATGAGGCCTTAAGCGAGGGACGTGACACCCTTGGGGATGATTTCATTATCCAGAAGGTTTCGAAAGGCAAGTTCCAGAACTTGGAAGAATGGAAGAAGGCCTGGTTTGATGACATTATTGCCAAGGCAAAACGAGGAATCCATAGTTTTGAAATTGATGGTCAGCAAATTGATTCTTATGAGAAATTGCAAGACTTGTTTGACCAAGCAGTAGAAACGGATTACCGAAACTTCAAGTATGGAGGCTCAGTTGCCAACTATACAGTAGCTCTGAAGAAAAAAGTCTTCCAAAAACTATTGCAGGTCACAGATGCCTTTTCATCTGAACTCTTTCCTAAAGGATAGATAAAAAGTCGGAGTGATAAAAGAGAATGCTATGTTCAGGTTTTCTTAGAAAGTGATATCTACTTTATCATTCTCAAAGAATAAAATTGCCAGATCTCCTGTTGGGGTCTGGCTTTTATGGTATACTTAGGATATGCATAGAAAAACAGTGATTGATTTTAGGGCTTTGGGCGAGAGATACACCTTTACCCAGCCTATCAAAGAGTTAAAAACCAGAGATTTAGCAGAAGTGACAGACTTGTTAGTTCAAGTGGAAAGCTACCAAGAACAGGGCTATTATGTGGTGGGTTATGTCAGCTATGAGGCTGCGCCAGCTTTTGAGGAGAAGTTGGTGGTTCACGAGGGTCCCTTGTTAGGAGAGTATCTCCTCTATTTCACTATTCATGACAGCGTTGAAAAATCTAGCATTCCTCTGACTTATGAGGAGGTGGATTTGCCTTCAAATTGGCAGGAAGTAACATCTGCAGAGGACTATGAAAAGGCCATTGCTCAGATTCACCATCATTTACGACAGGGCGATACTTATCAGGTCAATTATACGGTTCAACTCAAGCAGGAGTTGTCTGCTAATCCTTTTGCTATCTACAATCGTATGGTGGTAGAGCAGGAAGCAGGTTACAATGCCTATGTTGAACATGACGACATGGCAGTAATTTCCATGAGTCCAGAACTCTTTTTTGAACAAAATGATCGTGAATTGACAACTCGTCCTATGAAGGGGACGACTAAACGTGGTCTGACTGATGCAGAAGACTTGAAAGAGGCCGCTTGGTTGGAGCAAGATCCCAAAAATCGTTCAGAAAATATGATGATAGTGGACCTCTTGCGCAATGATATGAATCGTCTGTCTGAGGTGGGAAGTGAGCATGTGGAACGTTTATGTCAGGTGGAACAGTATTCTACAGTTTGGCAGATGACTTCGACCATCAAGAGTCAGTTACGACCAGATATTGACCTAGTAGAAATTTTCCGTTCACTCTTTCCATGTGGCTCCATTACAGGAGCTCCCAAGATAGCGACTATGGAAATTATCAAGGACTTGGAGCCCCAATCTAGAGGAGTTTATTGTGGGACGATTGGTATCTTGCTTCCCAATGGACGACGGATTTTCAATGTGGCTATTCGAACCATTCAACTGCATCGAGAGCAAGCCATCTATGGAGTCGGTGGAGGTATCACTTGGGATAGCACTTGGGAGTCAGAATATCGTGAAGTCCAGCAAAAGGCAGCTGTTCTTTATCGCAAACAGCCTCGTTTTCAATTGATTACGACAGGAAAAATCAGCCAGAAAACCTTGCTCTTTGAAAAGCAACATCTAGAAAGATTACAAAAGGCTAGTCGTTACTTTACCTTTCCATTTGAAGAAGCTGGTTTGATAGAAGCAATAGAGAAGGAGTGTCAAGCTTGTGATTTTCATCAAGACTACCGTTTGCGAATCAGTCTCAATAAGTCTGGAAAAATAGAAATTGATCGACAAGTATTGACACCACTTAGTTATAGCTTCTGTCAGGCTAAACTTTGTCTGCAAGAAGCTGATTTGCAGCAGGCCTTTACCTACTTTAAGACGACACACCGACCACATTTGACAATGGGAGAGCAGGAAATCATCTATTACACTGTTGATGGAAAATTGCTTGAAACCTCTATTGGCAATCTGGTCTTAAAAATGGATGGTAAGCTCTATACACCTCCTAGTCAGCTAGGTCTTTTACCAGGGATTTATCGTCAACACTTGCTTGAAAGCGGAGAGGTAGAAGAGAAAATATTGACTATTTCTGATTTGGAACTGGCAGAAGCCATCTATGGCTGTAATGCAGTCAGGGGCTTGTATGAATTGTCAGTAAAGGAGAACTAATTGAAATTAATATTTTTACACGGTTTGGGACAGTCAGCAGATAGTTGGAAAGAAGTTCAGGATTTGCTGGCAGATTATCCCTCTGAAGCCCTGGACTTATTTCCTTCAGGAGTTGGGACCTACCAAGAAGCCAAGGAACGCATTTATCAGCACTTATCAAAGGAAACAGAACCTTTTGTCTTAGTTGGCTTATCTTTAGGGGCTGCACTTGCATTGGAGCTTTCAAGTTTTGAGATACCAAATCTTCAGGCCTTGGTTTTGTCAGGATGTCCACTGAAATTAGCAGGTAATATTCCTTTTTACATTCAGTTGCTGATATTCAAATTGCTTCCTAAGAGGATATATGAGAAGCAGGGGGCAGATAAGGCTCTTATGGTTGGAGTTTCTGAGGAATTAAAAACACTTGATTTAAGAGAGATTGCAAAGAATTGTCCCTACCCAAGCTTGTTGATCTGTGGTAGTCAGGATAAGCCAAACCTCAGTTCAATGAAAAGTATTCATGAACTGATGCCAGATTCCCAGTTTGAGATTATCCCTGACGGCCCTCATGTCCTGAATAGGGCAAAACCAAAAGAGTTTGCAGAATTAACCAGAAGTTTTCTTGAATTGCTGAAACAAGTTTGATAAAATAATATTGAGATTGATATTATAATTTTAGGAGAAAATCATGAATAAACGTCATCTATTAAAACTAGGCCTAGTTTCTTTACCTGTCCTTGCTCTGTTTTTACATCCTGTTGTTGCAGATGAAAGTATCCATTTTTCAAGCTGTAAGGAAGCTTGGGAGAATGGTTATGCAGATATTCATAAGGGAGAACCAGGTTATTCTGCTACCCTGGATAAGGATCATGATGGGATTGCTTGTGAATCGAAGAATGCGCCTCAGGGAGTTTTAAAAGAGAAAAAGACGAGTGCATCTCAAGCTAACAACAATGTAGCACCAAATAGTGCAACACCAAATAGTGCAGTATCTGCTCCTAGTGTAGCAGCTGAAAGTGGCTGGGTTCGTCAGAATGGATCTTGGTACTATTTTTCTGAAAATGGGAAACCAGTAACAAATACTTGGCAGGGTGCTTACTATCTCAAGTCAGATGGAAGAATGGCTGAAAATGAGTGGGTATACGATAACTATTACCAAGCCTGGTATTACCTCAAATCAGATGGATCTTATGCACGCAATACTTGGCAAGGAAGTTATTACCTCAAATCAGATGGTAAAATGGCTCAGGGTGAATGGATTTATGATTCTTACTACAAAGCCTGGTATTACCTCAAATCAGATGGATCTTATGCGCATAATACTTGGCAAGGTGCTTACTACCTTAAGTCAAATGGTAAAATGGCTCAGAGTGAGTGGGTCTATGACTCTTCCTACCAAGCCTGGTATTACTTGAAATCAGATGGATCTTATGCTCGCAATGCATGGCAAGGAAACTACTATTTGAAATCGGATGGTAAAATGGCAAAAAATGAGCGAGTAGATGGTGGGCGCTACTATGTAGATGCCTCTGGTTTGTGGAAACCATAGAATAGAAAAAAATTCTGGAAAGTTAATGCAAACCTTTGCACTGATGGTCAGATTTTGTTATACTAGTACTGTAAGCATTTTCAATTAAGGATAAGGAGAAGACGATGAGTCAAAAGATTATTGGGATTGACCTTGGTGGAACTTCTATCAAGTTCGCTATTTTAACGCAAGAAGGAGAAATCCAAGAAAAATGGTCTATCAAGACTAACATTTTGGATGAAGGAAGTCATATCGTAGACGATATGATTGAATCGATTCAACATCGTTTGGGCTTGCTTGGATTGTCTGCTGAAGATTTCCGTGGAATTGGTATGGGATCACCTGGTGTGGTTGACCGTGAAAAAGGGACTGTTATCGGTGCCTATAACCTCAACTGGAAAACTCTTCAACCAATCAAAGAAAAAATGGAAAAAGCCTTGGGTATTCCATTCTTCATTGACAACGACGCCAACGTGGCAGCTCTTGGTGAGCGTTGGATGGGTGCTGGTGAAAACCAACCAGACGTTGTCTTTATGACACTTGGTACAGGTGTTGGTGGCGGTATCGTAGCAGAAGGTAAATTACTCCACGGTGTTGCTGGTGCTGCAGGTGAACTTGGACATATCACAGTTGACTTTGACCAACCAATCGCATGTACGTGTGGTAAAAAAGGCTGTCTTGAGACAGTAGCTTCAGCAACAGGGATTGTCAACTTGACTCGTCGTTATGCAGATGAATACGAAGGCGATGCAGAGTTGAAACGTTTGATTGATGACGGAGAAGAAGTAACAGCTAAAACTGTCTTTGATTTGGCAAAAGAAGGGGACGACCTTGCTTTGATCGTTTACCGTAACTTCTCACGTTACTTGGGTATTGCATGTGCCAACATCGGTTCAATCCTTAACCCATCAACAATTGTTATCGGTGGAGGGGTATCAGCTGCAGGAGACTTCCTTCTCCAAGGCGTGCAAAAGATTTATGATGAAAATACCTTCCCACAAGTTCGTACAACCACTAAGCTGGCTCTTGCCACTCTAGGAAATGACGCTGGAGTTATCGGAGCAGCATCACTTGTATTGCAATAAATAAACATAAAAAGGAGAAAATTGCTTTCCGTAAGCGAGTGATTTTCCTCCTTTCTTTTTTTATGCTATACTAGTTAAGACAATAATTGAGGTGAGAGTAAATGACAAAAGCAGACACGATTTTTAAAGAAAATATCGAGCGAATTCTCAATGAAGGAGTCTTTTCAGAACAAGCTCGTCCCAAGTATAAGGATGGAACAGTAGCTAACTCCAAGTACATCACAGGGGCTTTTGCGGAGTACGATTTGTCTAAGGGGGAATTTCCCATCACGACCTTGCGCCCCATCGCAATCAAATCAGCCATCAAGGAAGTACTTTGGATCTACCAAGACCAGACCAATAGTTTGGAAGTACTCAATGACAAGTACAATGTTCACTACTGGAATGATTGGGAAGTGGGAGATACAGGGACAATCGGCGAACGTTATGGGGCTGTTGTTAAGAAGCATGACATCATTAACAAGATTCTCAAACAGTTAGAAGCCAATCCTTGGAACCGTCGCAATATCATCTCACTTTGGGATTATCAGGCCTTTGAGGAGACAGATGGTCTTCTTCCATGTGCCTTCCAGACCATGTTTGATGTCCGTCGAGTAGATGGGGACATCTATCTAGATGCGACCTTGACCCAGCGCTCTAATGACATGCTGGTGGCTCATCATATCAATGCTATGCAGTATGTGGCTCTTCAGATGATGATTGCTAAACACTTTGGTTGGAAAGTTGGGAAATTCTTCTACTTTATCAATAACCTTCACATTTATGACAATCAATTTGAACAAGCTCAGGAATTGCTTCGTCGTGAGCCTTCAAATTGCCAACCACGTTTGGTCTTGAATGTACCAGACAAGACCAACTTCTTTGATATTAAAGCAGAGGATTTTGAGCTGGTTGATTATGATCCAGTCAAGCCACAGTTGAAGTTTGACTTGGCAATTTAATACTCTCTGAAAATCTCTTCAAACCACGCTAGATTCCTAGTTTCCTATTTGGTTTTTATTGAGTATAAAAGAATAGAAAAAAGAAGTTGAGAAAAAATCTCAACTTCTTTTGTTGCTTAGTGTGATACGCGACGACGCGCTGCTTTCTTACGATTTTCTTCGATGAAAGCTGCTTTTTGTTCTTCTGGTTCGATCACTTTCTTTTTAACTGCGTATACTGCACCTGCAACTGCAGCGACAGTTCCTGCAATACCTGTTACAAGACCTTTAGCGAATCCTTTAGCCATGAGTATTCCTCCTTTAACTTATAAATCAGCCAGCTACCTCAAGAGGTCGCATTTTTCTGACTGACCTTTTTGTGATATAATAATAGTAACGAAAAAATGGGAATTTTTCAAGGAAAAAAGATGAAAACAAAAATAATTGTGATTGTTGGACCGACTGCAGTTGGAAAGACAGCTCTAGCCATTGAAGTTGCTAAGCATTTTAATGGTGAAGTAGTTAGTGGAGATAGCCAACAAGTCTATCGAGGACTAGATATTGGGACAGCCAAGGCTAGTCCAGAGGAGCAGGCAAGTGTTCCTCATCATTTGATTGATGTGAGAGAAGTAACCGAGTCTTACTCGGCTTTTGATTTTGTTTCAGAAGCTAAGACGGCCATTGAGGATATTCAAAGTCGAGGTAAGCTCGCTATTATTGCAGGTGGGACAGGACTTTATATCCAGAGTCTGCTAGAAGGCTATCATCTAGGTGGAGAGACACCTCATGAGGAGATTTTAGCTTATCGTGCTAGTCTAGATCCTTTTTCAGATGAGGAGTTAGCCCATCTGGTTGATCAAGCAGGCCTTGAAATTCCCCAGTTTAATCGTCGTCGTGCTATGCGTGCCTTGGAAATTGCCCATTTTGGTCAGGATTTGGAAAATCAAGAGACCTTGTATGAACCGCTGATTATCTGCTTGGACGATGAACGTAGTCAGCTTTATGAGCGTATCAATCACAGAGTGGACCTGATGTTTGAAGCTGGACTTCTAGACGAAGCCAAATGGCTGTTTGACCATTATCCAGATGTTCAAGCTGCTAAAGGAATTGGTTACAAGGAACTCTTTCCTTATTTTCGAGGAGAGCAGTCCTTGGAAGAAGCTCGTGACAGTCTCAAACAGGCGACACGCCGTTTTGCCAAGCGCCAGCTAACCTGGTTCCGTAATCGCATGCAGGTAACCTTTTATCAGATAGGAGAATCTGGTGTAAAAGACCGTATTTTAAACCAGATTGAGGAGTTTTTAAATGATTGAAACGGAGAAAAAAGAGGAGCGAGTCCTGCTGATTGGTGTTGAACTTCAGGGCATGGATAATTTTGACCTCTCCATGGAAGAACTGGCTAGTCTGGCTAAGACGGCTGGTGCAGTCGTAGTCGATAGCTACAGACAAAAACGTGAAAAATACGACTCCAAGACCTTCGTCGGTTCTGGTAAGTTGGAAGAGATTGCTCAAATGGTGGATGCAGAAGAAATCACAACTGTCATTGTCAACAACCGTCTGACGCCTCGCCAAAATGTCAATTTAGAAGAAGTTCTAGGGGTCAAGGTCATTGACCGCATGCAGTTGATTTTGGATATCTTTGCCATGCGGGCTCGCAGCCATGAAGGGAAGCTCCAAGTTCATCTAGCTCAGCTCAAATACCTCTTGCCTCGTTTGGTTGGTCAGGGGATTATGCTCAGCCGTCAGGCAGGGGGCATTGGTTCCCGTGGTCCAGGTGAAAGTCAGTTGGAGCTCAATCGTCGTAGTGTTCGTAACCAAATCACAGATATCGAGCGTCAGCTCAAAGTCGTTGAGAAAAATCGGGCGACAGTTCGAGAAAAACGTTTGGAGTCAAGTACCTTTAAGATTGGTTTGATTGGCTACACCAATGCTGGAAAGTCAACTATCATGAATACCTTGACTAGCAAGACTCAGTATGAGGCAGATGAGCTCTTTGCGACTCTGGATGCGACAACTAAAAGCATTCATCTGGGGGGCAATCTTCAGGTTACCTTGACCGACACCGTTGGATTTATTCAAGATTTGCCGACAGAGTTGGTGTCTAGTTTCAAGTCGACCTTGGAAGAAAGCAAGCATGTAGATCTTCTGGTTCATGTTATTGATGCCAGCAATCCTTACCACGAGGAACATGAAAAAACAGTTCTGTCTATCATGAAAGACTTGGACATGGAGGATATTCCTCGCCTAACCCTTTATAATAAAGCGGATTTGGTGGAAGATTTCACGCCTACTCAAACGCCTTATGCATTGATTTCTGCCAAGTCTAAAGATAGTCGCGAACAGTTACAGGCTTTATTGCTAGATAAGATCAAGGAAATTTTTGAACCCTTTACTTTGCGCGTGCCTTTTTCTAAGGCTTACAAGATTCATGATTTAGAAAGTGTTGCTATCCTAGAAGAACGTGACTACCAAGATGATGGAGAAGTCATCACAGGCTTCATTGCTGAGAAAAACAAATGGAGATTAGAAGAATTTTATGACTGATATCAAATCATTAGCTCTCAAGTATGGTGGCTATACAAGTCTAGACAAGGTTTATCTGGATCAGCTTTTAGCTGGTAGGTCTGAAGAGGAGCAACTAGCTCTCATTACCCCTCCACCTAGCGTGGTTAATGCCTACTTTGCAGAACTCTACCAGAAAAAAAGTCCTCAAGCTGCGACCGATTATTTTGCTGAAGTCAGCCAGGAACTGAACCTCTACAATGCTGAGCCAAGTTTCACTGAAGAAAGCAAACCCTTTATTCGTCTGAACCTGTCGGGTAAATCCTTTGGATTTTGCTATGAGAGAGAAGGCCTTGGTCGGGTTTTCTCAGAAGCTGAGGAAACAATCACAGCTGACTTGCTCTTTGAAATCGCTCAAATCTTTCCTCATCAACTCGTCTTTGAGGAGTCTGGAAAAATTTACATGAAGGCAATCGGAGACGAGGAAGTTGTTAGCGTGGAAAATCTTACAGCTTTGACAGATTTGGAAAGCTTGGCAGATGGTCGCAAGCGTCTCAAAGGTTATAGTCAAGAGGATTTGCTTCAAGAGTCTAAAGCCTATACTGGTAAGCTTTATTATCGCTCAGAAAACCGCACCGCTATGTTATATATTGATTAATTAGAAAGTATCGAATGGATATTCAATTTTTAGGAACGGGGGCTGGTCAGCCCTCTAAAGCCCGCAACGTTTCAAGCCTTGCCCTGAAACTCTTGGACGAGATTAACGAAGTCTGGCTCTTTGACTGTGGAGAAGGAACGCAAAATCGCATTCTGGAAACTACAATTCGACCACGCAAGGTCAGCAAAATCTTTATTACCCACTTACACGGAGACCATATCTTTGGTTTGCCAGGTTTTCTCTCTAGTCGTGCTTTTCAGGCTAATGAAGAGCAGACAGATTTGGAAATCTATGGTCCCCAAGGTATCAAGTCTTTTGTTTTGACTAGTCTACGTGTGTCTGGATCACGTTTGCCCTACAAGATTCATTTCCATGAATTTGACCAAGATTCTCTTGGGAAAATCCTTGAAACGGATAAGTTTACCGTTTATGCAGAAGAGTTGGATCATACTATTTTCTGTGTTGGTTATCGTGTCATGCAAAAGGACCTAGACGGGACCTTGGATGCTGAGAAACTCAAGGCTGCTGGTGTACCTTTTGGACCACTCTTTGGAAAAATCAAAAACGGTCAGGATGTCATCCTAGAAGACGGTACCGAGATCAAGGCAGCAGACTATATCTCAGCACCGCGACCTGGTAAGATTATCACTATTTTGGGAGATACTCGAAAAACAGATGCTAGTGTGCGTCTTGCCGTCAATGCCGATGTCCTTGTCCATGAGTCGACTTATGGCAAGGGAGACGAAAAGATTGCTCGTAATCACGGTCATTCAACCAATATGCAGGCTGCGCAGGTTGCAACAGAAGCAGGAGCCAAACGCCTTTTGCTCAACCATATCAGTGCTCGTTTTCTTTCAAAAGACATTAGCCAGCTCAAGAAAGATGCGGCAACGATTTTTGAAAATGTCCATGTGGTTAAAGACCTAGAAGAAGTGGAAATCTAGGATCTCGAGAAAGGATAAATATGTCTACTATTCTCATTACGGGTGCTAGTGGTGGTCTAGCCCAAGAAATGGTCAAACTCTTGCCCAATGATCAATTGATTTTGCTGGGTAGAAATAAGGAAAAATTAGCTCAACTATACGGAAATCATCCATATGCAGAATTGGTCGAGATTGATATTACCGATGCTCAAGCCTTAGAAGAACTAGTAGCTGAACTTTACCAGCGTTATGGCAAGATTGATGTTTTGATTAATAACGCAGGATATGGGATTTTTGAGGATTTCGATAAGATTTCTAATCAAGATATTCATCAAATGTTTGAGGTTAATACCTTTGCCTTGATGAATCTGTCTCGTTTGATTGCTTCTCGTATGAAGGAGACACGAAAAGGACATGTCATCAATATCGTCAGTATGGCAGGTTTGATAGCTACTGGCAAGTCCAGTCTTTACTCAGCGACTAAGTTTGCGGCTATTGGTTTTTCAAATGCTTTGCGTCTCGAACTTATGCCTTACGGTGTTTATGTAACGACGGTTAATCCAGGCCCAATCCGTACAGGATTTTTTGACCAGGCTGATCCAGACGGCAGTTATCTCAAATCGGTTGACCGTTTCCTACTCGAGCCAGATGCAGTAGCTAGAAAGATTGTCAAAATCATAGGAAAAAACAAACGGGAACTCAATCTTCCAATCTTGCTCAATCTAGCCCATAAGTTTTACACCCTCTTTCCCAAGTTAGCAGATAAGTTAGCTGGGGGAGTCTTTAATTATAAGTGAGAAAGCTGTTCCCTTGAGGAATGGCTTTTTACTTTAATTAGGAGGAGTTGTACATCAAAAATAATCCTTGAACATACTGGTAGTTTATCTCTATTTGATAGTTTTGGAGTATAATTGAGATAAGAACCTTCATTAGATAAATGAAGTCCCAAACCAGCTAGCTTAACCTAGATAATGCCCTATGTATAGTCGGAGGTTGACAATGGAATTATTGACAATTGACCAAATCATTTCCCTTACCCAAGAAGAGACACAAGGGCTGGACCCTGAGATAAGAGAAGGGATTGTCCTGAATAAAACAGATTTGCCAGTGTCCGAATTGGATCGTTTGAAAAGTCAACTTCAAATCCAAGATTTGGATCCGATTTTTAGGAAGTATATTCTGGCCTATAACTGGGGGCAGATAGGTTTTTTAAGTTACCAGTTTGGATATGGGGACGGCACTAGTCTGACTTGGTTGATCAAACGCAATTTGGAATACCATGATTATTCAACTCTACAAGAAAGCAGCTTGATCATCATTGCAAATGGAGATCCCTACACTATTTTGCTGGATTGTAAATCTGGGGCGGTCTATGCTGTTGATGCAGAGATGACCTATGATGAAAAAATATGGCTGTCACCAGATTTTCTAGCATTTGTTAGAGCCATGGGAACGGCTCAATCTGCAGTTTGGACAGGTTGTGAAAGTAACTTCATCCACTTGATGACTAGAAAAGACCATGCGTCCAGTTTGATATTCTGGCAGAGTCTGGTCGGATTTTATGATTGAAAATAGAAGGAGCAGGTCATGGAATTTATAGTAGCTGAGGAAGGAATTCCTCAAAATATCGGATGTCAGGGAGCCTTGATTGCCTATTATGGCAGTGAGATAGAATTTCATTATGAAACTGTGCCACCGCACGGTGATGAGATTTTTTCTGCCAAGTTGCCCTTGTTAGAACTTGAATTACCCTTTTGGATCTATGGGAGAAATCTCATATTTTTAGACGCTTACTACCTTTTAGCTGAAACTGTTAAGAAAGGAACGTGGAATCCCATAACGAGTATACTCATCAACATTCATATGGGGAAATACGCCAGCCTAGACCACTGGTACAATAATATATCTATTGAGCAAGACGGTCTTGAGTTGAAAAATGATTATGATGGACAAGTCCTGACTTTGAAAACTGTTGACAATCTTCATTGGCTTGCCCTAGATGCTGTAGCAGAAGAAAGGAACTAAAGATGGCAAAGAAAAGAGTAACATTACCCAAGGATTTTAATGAACTACTAACTGAAGGCAATATTGACCAATTAAAGGCTGTGTATGACAAGTGTGAGTTAACTGCCCATAACGGGAGATATAGTTTAAGTACGGCTCTGCATTTTGGTGGTGTTCCTGATGAGCTGGTTATATGGCTTGTCGAACAGGGCTTAGATATCAATACCCCTGATTATTATGGAGCGACTCCTTTGTATCGTCAGGCAACCATGGGGAGAGATACTGTAAAACTCTTGCTTGAATTGGGAGCAGATATTGAAAAAAGCAATACTTATGGGAATACACCTCTGCATATGGCAGCTGAGTTTTTTCATCCTAAGACCGTTGCGCTTCTTTTAGAAAAGGGAGCAAATGTCAACTCTAAAAATGATAGGGGACAGACTCCCCTAGACTCCGTTCTCACTGTCTGTCGGGGAATCTATATTGCCCAAACAGCTGAAATCGCCACAATGCTGCTGGATGCTGGTGCTAAGAAAACACCAGCCATGAAAGAAAAGGTCGAAAATATCGGTAAGGATTTTGAGTTTCATAGAGAAGGGATCAATCCCGACTATCTAGAAGCAGCAGATAAAGGTTTAGCCAAACTGTATCGTTTGTTTGATGTCAAGCCAGTAGCCAAGCGAATAAGCCATGATGGAGTTTCTCCGATTTTCGTAAAAGAAGGAACTTGGGAGGAGCAATATGAGGAACTTTGGTCTTTCTTAATCCCTTCTAGTGGTGCAGCAAAAACTGTTCAGGGAGAAGTTATCCGTATACCAGGTCGAGTTCGAGATGAACTGGATCGCAATGGTGGGGCCAACTGGGACAGGGACTATAGAAAAATGCTTCAGACTCTCCCTCAATATTTGTCTCTAGGAAATCCCCTTTCAGAACAAGAATTAGCAGAGACTAAAGACCTTATTGCTCAGGTTCATGGGAAAGATTTTGATGACGAGCCTCGCCTAGACCGCCTGTGTCAGCTAGCTATTGCTTGGATTAAGCAAAATCCTGAACCCTTTCTCCTAGCAAAAACAAGTTATAAGCGTTAAAAAGCATTGTCAGACAGATAAAACAAAGAAATCATGGTGAAATGATGCAACTAATTGACAAAGTTAAAAAAATAGAAACTTATATTTGTGAGTATTTTGAAGACTGGGATTTGGATGATCCTGTGGAAGAGGAATACCTAGATGATTATCAGAATATTTCTGGTGCTTCCGAGGAAGAGCTTCAAGCCTTTGAGGAGTTATTTGGTATTCGTCTACCTAGTGACTTCAAAGCGCTTTATTACTACAAAAATGGGAGTAAATACTTCTCTATTTTACCTTGTGTGATTGACCAGAGAGAGCTGACTTTTTCTCTCATGAGTCTGCAGGAAATTGAGACTTGTAAAAAATACTTTCAAAATAGAGATGCTCTGTTAACAGAATTTCCGGACTATTTTTCTAGTCAAGACCTGGAAAATATGCGTGATAGTAGAATAAAGCCCTATCTTTTTAATAAAAAATGGATTCCTTTTGCTCAGTATTGTGACTCTTGTTATCTTATGCTGGATTTTGATCCAGACCGAGAGGGTCAGGAAGGGCAGATTATTTGCTACATCCATGATCCTGATGAAATTATCTATGTAGCAGAAAGTCTTACGGAGTTGATTGAAGGAATAGTGGATGAGATCATATGAACGGACAAATGTATCAGATAGCCTGTATCGTGGTAGCAGCTAGGAAGGCTTTAAAAAGTGGTAAAGAAATATGCTATAAGCCTGAAAAATATACAAATAAGTTGAGCTTTCAAATTTTGCCATCAGAAAATGGGGAAGCCACAGAACGTTCTGTAGCTGATTGGTTTGAAAAACTTAAGGAAAAAGGTTTGAAGGACTTAAAATTATTTTGTCCTATTTCAGTTGAAGACAGAGGCATTTTAGGTTTCTCCAATGCGACACAGAGTTCAATTCTCTGTTTTTATAAAGATGGGAAGGCAAGTTATTTCCTACCAAATTGGGAAGCTGCTTCCGCAGGTAGGGGCTGGGATGTTACCTACACCGAGTATGAATGGGAAAGGTCTTCTCAAGACATTCCCCACTATGAAAATAATATCGAAGAATTTAAGGACATATTGACTCGTATAGAAAATCTAGCAATTAAAATTGAATGTGACAACTTTGCCAAAGTCTTTCACTCTGCTAGAAACTTTTTGCTAGACCCAGAATCTGGTAAAGGACTGGCAGAACCTCAAATTCCACCGCAACATCTAAGCATATTTAGAGCTGCAAGTGCAGCGGATGTTTTTGGAGGAATGGGCTCCTGGAATGATGAACCTGGATGGCTGGCACAAGATAAGGGACTGGGTCAAGTATACGATGAACTTTCGGATCAATTGCTAAAAAATATTAGATCAGCTATTCTATTTGCCATCAACGAGTGGTGATGGATTAGGAGAGAGAAAATGGGGAAGTTAAAGTTAAGTCTATTGAATAAATGGGAACTAGACAAGGACTACAGTATTGTCCTAAGCTCAGCCATGTTACATGATGGTAGAGCCTTTGTCTTGACCAGTGAGAAGGAAGCTTTTAATCGCTACTGTCTGCTTGAAGTATCACCTTTGGGTGTGAAGGAGATAGATGCTTGGTATTGTGACCATGTTTGGGAGGAAGAGCCTATAGTCTTTACAGATGGACAAAATATTGGCATCATCAAGGCTGGCAAGGAAATAGTCTATTATACTGGTGATTTTTCTCATCCAGAAATCATTGCCATAAAGGATCCGCAAAGTATACTTCCTAAAAAGGCACAAGAGAGATATTTTCAAATAGTATCAGATAGCGGCCAGATACCCGTGTGTTTTGAAAATCAAGCTTATACAAATCAGGCAAGAAACTTTGCCCTTTTAGAATTTGATAGAGAGAAAAAGCAGGCGAAGTGGACCACTTATTCGCATATTGATAAAAAAGAGTTAAATCACCACGACACGAGCTCTGATGTTTGTCCTAAAATTGATAGTATGAAATCTTGGAAGCAAGAGCTCTATGCCTTTAGCTCTGGAGAAAGTCAAACCTCTGTCAATAAATGGGGCATGGACTATTATGCTCTTGTTAAAATCTCTAGTGATGGTCGTATTATCGAAAAGTTATTAGAATCTGAACATTTAAAGGCTTTAGGCAAAAAAGCTGGTGTCAATGGACTCTTTACGGATTCGCCTTATCTGATCCTGAGCCCCCTATTTAAGAATGATGATTGGAAGGACAAGCAAAAGCTATTTTCTCTGGCAACAAGAGAATTGTGCGAAATAGCCATGCCTAGAGGAATGAGTAAACATAAGGTTCAAAATATGACAGACAACTATTGTTTAACCTTCCTGTACGACAGAGGATTAAAAGAACTAGCCCTTTGTCGGATTGACTAGGCTGTAAATCGGAGTTAGGAATATTCTTAGAATAGATGAAGAAAATAAAAAAGCCTAATAATGTTAAAACATCTTGACATTTCACCGATTTAGAGTATAATAATAAATGTAAAGAGCTCTTGACATTTATTGACGGATTGGAGGAACAGGACTATGAGAAAAATGGATGAAATGGACAGAGCGATTCAGCTACGTTCTGAGGAATGGGGTTATAAAACGGCTCTATTTGGCTTATGTGGATGGACAGTATTTAATATTTATCAATCTATTACAAAAGGCATTGAACTTGAAATGTTACCATGTTTGATTTTATGTTTATCTATTTCTGTTCAAGGATTTACACAACTTGCAATAAAACAGAAAATGATTGATGGTGATGAAGAGTTTAAAGAACCAAATAAACTTGTTCAAGGAGTAATTTTGATGGTTCTTATCCTTATCGTAGTTTTGGCGATTGGCATTTATTGTTTTCAGAAAGACTAATGCTGTATGAAAAATAATATCAAACAGTTAAGAAAGTCTGAAGGACTACGTCAGGAAGATATGGCAAAAATATTAGGCGTTAGTCGACAAACCATTATAGCTATCGAGAATGACAAGTACAATCCTACACTTGAACTAGCAATGAAAATTGCAAGATTGCTGCGACTACATGTTGAAGAAATTTTCGTTCTAGAGGATTAAAGATATCAGATAGCATTTATTTTAATCATCTGCCCCGTAATGATGAGAGAGTTTTCCGGTTCATGGAAACTCTCTTTTTAAAGCTCAAAAATAGTCTACTCAATTTTACCCTTGTCCATCTATATATCTATCGTAAAACTGGTATAAAAATTGCAAATAAACAGTTAAAATAGTATACTAGAAACATCGATTATGAAAGCGTTTGCGTTTTTGATAGTGATTATTTAGGAGACAAACTATGGAATTAACAGCCATTTATCATAGACCAGAATCAGAGTATGCTTATCTGTACAAAGAAGGTCAGCTACATATCCGAATTAGAACCAAGAAAAATGATGTCCAGCAGGTCATCTTACACTATGGAGATCCCTTTATCTTCATCGAGGATAAGTATGAAGCCAAGAAGGAGATGACCAAAGTAACCTCGGACGCCTTGTTTGATTATTGGCAGGTTACGGTATCTGTTGATTTTGCACGGATTCAGTATCTCTTTGAGCTCCTTGATGAGGAAGGTCAGGGTATTTTCTACGGTGATAAGGGTTGCGTAGAATATACTCAAGAAAACTTGGATGCGGAAGGCAATGGCTTTAAGCTTCCTTATATTCACGAAGTTGACGGTTGCCAAGTTCCTGAATGGGTTTCAAATACCGTTTGGTACCAGATTTTCCCAGAACGCTTTGCCAATGGAAATCCTAATTTGACTCCAGATGGAGCTCGAGAGTGGGATGCTGCCATTGCACCTAACATGGATGATTTTTTTGGTGGAGATTTACAAGGGATTATCGACCATCTAGACTATCTAAAAGATTTGGGAACCACTGGACTTTACCTATGTCCAATTTTTGAAGCAACGACCAATCACAAGTATGATACGACGGATTATTTTGAAATTGACCGTCACTTTGGGGATAAGGAAGTTTTTGCTAATCTAGTCGAGGAAGCCCACAAACGGGGCATCAAGATTATGCTAGATGCTGTTTTCAATCATATCGGCTACCAGTCTGCCCAATGGCAGGATGTTCTAAAAAATGGAGAAAAGTCACCTTATAAAGATTGGTTCCATATTCAAGAATTCCCAATTACAGAGGATAAACTGAAAAACGCGAGAGAACTCCCTTATCATACTTTTGCCTTTGCTAGCTATATGCCTAAGTTAAATACAGCAAATCCTGAAGTCAAAGACTATCTTCTCAGTGTTGCGACCTACTGGATTGATAATTTTGATATCGATGCTTGGCGTTTGGACGTTGCCAATGAAATTGACCACCAGTTCTGGAGAGATTTCAGAAAGGCAGTTCTTGCTAAAAAGCCTGATTTGTATATTTTAGGTGAAATCTGGCATACGTCTCAGCCTTGGCTAAAAGGGGATGAGTTCCATGCTGTTATGAACTATCCGCTCTCCGAAAGTATCAAGGATTATTTCTTGCGCCAGCATAAAAAGACAGAGCAGTTCATTTCAGAAATCAACAGCCAGTCTATGTACTACAAGCAACAAATCTCAGAGGTGATGTTTAACCTTTTAGATTCTCATGATACAGAGCGTATCCTTACAACTGCCAAAGGCAATGTGCAACATGTCAAGGCTGCTTTAACCTTCCTCTACCTTCAAAAAGGGACTCCTTGTATCTATTACGGAACAGAGCTTGCATTAATAGGTGGACCAGATCCTGACTGCCGTCGTGTCATGCCTTGGGACCGTGTGTCTGAAGACAATGACATGCTGATTTTCATGAAGAAATTAATCAAGGTTCGTAAGGAAGTTGCAAGTATGATTCAGGATGGTTCATATAACTTGCAAGAAGTGAAACCAGATGTTCTAGCTTTGAAATGGAGCTACGAAGGAAAAGAAGTTCAGGCAATCTTTAATCAGTCTTCTGAGAATTTTGTTTTAGAAAGAGACTCTGTTGATTTAGCGAGTCATTGCCAGTTTGAAGATGGTCAGCAAGTCATCTTGCCAGATGGATTTGTAGTTACTATTTCTGAGTAAAAAGGATTAAAATAATGGCACTCAAGGAAGTTTATGAGTATTTTCGTCACTATGATAAGGAAACTTATCAGGTTGTCGCCTGCATGGGCAATGAACCATCGGAAGAAGATGTTCAGAATTTTGAAAATCAATACGGCATTCGTCTGCCAGAAGATTTTAGGGAATTCACCATGTCATCTCTGGGAGGTCTCTTTATGGAAGTCAGAGAAGAGCTATGGCCAAGAGCCAAGGCTTACGATGTAGCCCTATTTTGGACCTTCTGTCGAGGTATTAAGGTCTTGGGAATTGCAAATGGCATCCCAGACTTCTTAGACATTCGTCTTAAAACCAAGGAATTACACGCTCTGGGCTTTGTGGATTATATTCCATTTCTGTCTATCATCGGGGATGGAGATGTGATTTTTTGCTTTGATAAGGACAATCATATAGTAGCTCTAGATTGGTATAATAGTGGCGAAACTGAAGAGCTTGAATGTGATTTTTCAGGACTTTTACTCCATCAAATTGCCGAGCTAGAAGAACGTAAAAATGAGATGGTCAAGCTTTTGGACAAGGGGAAATCTAGTCAATAATCTATAAGGAAATATCAGTTTGATAGTCTGTAAAAGAGGTTGGGACAAAAGATCCCGACCTCACTTTTTATTAGCAATCGAACTTTGACGCGGTAGTTGATTGAACTTTTTGTTCGTCTTTTATACTCTTCGAAAATCAAATTCAAACCACGTCAGCGTTGCCTTGCCGTATATATGTTACTGACTTCGTCAGTTCTATCTACAACCTCAAAGCAGTGCT
>NZ_JUOS01000211.1 GCF_001075875.1 Streptococcus oralis | reverse complement strand
AAGGCACAAACAGTAACACCAGGTTCAACACCAAACGCTCAAGATTCAATTGGTAATGTTGGTGAACTACCAGAAGGAACAACCTTCGCGTTCAAGACACCAGTCGATACAGCAACTGATGGTGAAAAAGACGCGACAGTAGTTGTAACATACCCAGACGGATCTAAAGATGAAGTTCCAGTTAAAGTTACTGTTAAAACTCCAAGCACAGATGCAGACAAGTACACACCAGTAGCGAAAGAGCAAAACGTTAACAAGGGTGAAACACCAGATGCTAAAGGCTCAATCGGCAACGTTGGTGATCTACCAGAAGGAACAACATTTGAGTTCAAGACACCAGTCGATACAGCAACTGATGGTGAAAAAGATGCGACAGTAGTTGTAACATACCCAGACGGAACTAAAGATGAAGTTCCA
>NZ_JUOS01000210.1 GCF_001075875.1 Streptococcus oralis | reverse complement strand
GCTGGGAGAGCATCTGCCTTACAAGCAGAGGGTCAGCGGTTCGATCCCGTTAACTCCCATAGGTCCCGTAGTGTAGCGGTTATCACGTCGCCCTGTCACGGCGAAGATCGCGGGTTCGATTCCCGTCGGGACCGTTTAAGATAACGTAAGTTATTTTAGACTCGTTAGCTCAGTTGGTAGAGCAATTGACTTTTAATCAATGGGTCACTGGTTCGAGCCCAGTACGGGTCATCATTGCGGGTTTGGCGGAATTGGCAGACGCACCAGATTTAGGATCTGGCGCTTAACGGCGTGGGGGTTCAAGTCCCTTAACCCGCATAATAGAAATAAGCCGGCTTAGCTCAGTTGGTAGAGCATCTGATTTGTAATCAGAGGGTCGCGTGTTCAAGTCATGTAGCCGGCATTTTTTTAATATAACCAAGAGGTCGATGCGAACGTAGTTCAGTGGTAGAACACCACCTTGCCAAGGTGGGGGTCGCGGGTTCGAATCCCGTCGTTCGCTTAGAGAGGCCGGGGTGGCGGAACTGGCAGACGCACAGGACTTAAAATCCTGCGATTGGTAACGATCGTACCGGTTCGATCCCGGTCCTCGGCATATAAAGAGCACCCTTAGCTCAACTGGATAGAGTACCTGACTACGAATCAGGCGGTTAGAGGTTCGACTCCTCTAGGGTGCATTTTTTCTATTTAACTCGGGAAGTAGCTCAGCTTGGTAGAGTACTTGGTTTGGGACCAAGGTGTCGCAGGTTCGAATCCTGTCTTCCCGAT
>NZ_JUOS01000209.1 GCF_001075875.1 Streptococcus oralis | reverse complement strand
TCGCCTACAGTCGCGATAAGAACTTTAGCTGTTCCATCGTGTTTAACTGTAACTGTTACATTCGCTTTCATTGTGTCGTATGTAACGGTTGCGTCTGTTCCTTTAACTTCTTCTACTGTGTAGTTGTGTACGCCTTCTTGATCTTTCTTGAATTCAAGATCTTTGAACTTAACGTTACCAGCCGCATCGTTGCTTACAGTTTCAAGAGTCTTACCTTCTGAATCTTTAAGAACGAAGCTGAATTCGTTTTCTTTAAGCTCACGGCCTTCCAAGCGTTTAGTGAAGTTGAATTCCACTTCAACTGGAACGTTGTTGACACGTTTTTCAGTTGGTTTTTCTGGTTTTTCAACTTTCTTAGTAGTTGGGTTGTAGTAGTTGACTACTTGAGTCGCAGTATTTTCAATATCTACACCACCAGGTACATCAGCTTTCACTGTTGTTGGGATGTCGAACTTATAGTAACGTCCGAATGCGAACTTAGTTGTATCGATGATTTGAGTATCTTCTGCGTCTCCAAGTGACTTAGTGAAGCCAGCTTTAAGAGTTGCAGTGATCACACCGTTGTTCACAGTGATGTCGAATTTATCTGTTACTTCTGCACCTGTTACTGAATCGTAAGCTTTGATCTTAGTAGAATCAAGTTCCAATTTAGCTTCATCGTAGTCATCTGAGATTCCTACTGATTGGAT
>NZ_JUOS01000208.1 GCF_001075875.1 Streptococcus oralis | reverse complement strand
TGCCAAAGGTAGCTCTTATGCCTTTACCTTTGAGTTCAACCAAGATACCAATTCAGAGTTCATCAAGAAGCTTGTGACTGTTAAGTGGGATGCCAAAGGTGGTCAATGGTCTTACGTTATCAATCAAGATTTCCTAAACTCTCTGGGAGTTAAAGGTACTTTTGATGCAGACTTCTACATCGAAGTTGAGCGTATTGCGGCTGGAGAAGTTGAGAATACTTTTGTTAATATCGTAAATGGACAAGAAATGGTAGCGAAAGTAACAACTCATACTCCAGAACCACCAAAACCTGAAGAACCGGGCAAACCAAAACAATCACTACCAAACACTGGATCAGCAGCAAGCATGCTTCCAGTTGTGGGAATGATTTTGGGATTATTGAGTCTTGCAGGTCTTCGTAAGTCGAAAGAAAACTAATTTGATGAATTAAAATGAAAGAATGACCACAAGCTGGGGTATAACTCTCTTGTGGTCTTTATCGAAAGGAGAAAAAATGCAAGTATTTATCGCTTCTGGACGTGTTGCATTCATTCCAAATGATGCAGTGGGCCGAACTCCAAACGGTCACGTCAGTTTCAAATTTGAATTTGTTTGTGATTCGAGCATGACTGATGATACAAATAAACCAATCCCTAGTTTCTTCCATGTACAAGTTTATGGAAAACAAGCGGAATTGATGGCTCAGAGCCTATCTAAGGGCTCTCCAATTCTCTTAAAAGGAGAAATTATCCAACGACCATATAACGATGAACAAGATCAACGTCGGACGTATCAGTTTATTTCACCAAACCAACAAGGAGGAATCACTTTCCTTGAAAATAAGGAGGCATCTAACCGACGTAAGCAAGAACAACAGGGCTTTTCTCAGCCGACACCAAGTTCTAATCCTCCATCCTATCCTGAACCAATAGATGTGGATTCCCCGTTCTAAAGGGATTGAAAGCATACAAGGACACTTGTGTGCTTTTTTTGTGGTTTATTTATTGTATAAAAAGTTATATAACTTATGGTACAACAATATCTTTTGTCCCTTTAACAAAGAATTTGATATTATCCTTTAGAATAGAGAGGAATTAAGAGATAATAAGAAAGGAGAGCAACAATGGCAAGACAAAAATACAATTATCTGTCTGATGAATTGATTGCGGAATCTCTTCAGGTGACCAATTACTTAGAACAAAGTCGATCCAGTCGATTGAATATTCTTCAGTTGGATGGAGAGAAATGGTTGGAAGACTATTTTAACCGTTATGAGAAAGCCTCTCCAAGGCTACAGTTTCACATATTTCTCTTTTCGAGCTTTTATACTCGAAAAATGGAATGGTTTTTGGAAGGTGTAAGGGGGTAGTAGTTTGTTTGAGTTATTTGAAGTAGTATTTTATACCCTTATCCAACTGATTCGAGCTAGTTGGATCAATACCTTCTTTTTTCTAGGAGGCACAGGTTATTACCTATTTAAACTCTTCCAGCCGTATTTTTTAAGACATTATCAAAGGTTATTAGCAGGTAAGACTAGTTTAAGCCAGACAATAAAAAGAGGTTGGAAAAATCGTAAAGAAATTGATTGGAAACAAGTATGGTTCAAATCAATTAGAGGGTTGTTCAATTGGATGAAGTCATTCATACCTAAACTCTTGGCGCTTGTCTCTCTCATCCTTTGGAATATTTTCTTCAGGATGTTCTACACTCTCCCTTTTGTTAAACGAGAACGGAAACGATTTGATAAAGAAATGAAACCGATTCTTTATTTTAAAAGTTATCGCAGCTTCGTTTATATGGGATTAGGTTTTAGCTTTATTGCTTTTATCTTAACCAATTACCTAGTTACTGTTTTGAGAGCCACAATTCGCTTTCTCTATTTTAGTGCCTGGTCCTTTAAAGATGCTAGTAAGGCCGTAAACTTTGACTTAAACAGCCTCTTATTTCAAAGTTTATTGAATGCTAAAGTCTTCTTGATAGCACCTATTTTAGCATTTCCAATCTTTTTATTGGGCTTAGTGATTGCCTGGAAATCTGCCTGGGTGAACTTCGAGCAGTTTCGAGACTATAACAACAATGAAGAAGGAGATGACCGTTTTGTGACGATTGATGAAATTCGTCGTCAATACAAAAAGATCCCCAATAAAGATTTAACTTATCCAGGTGAAGGTGGAGCTCCTGTACTTCATGAACTGACTCATGATTTAGCAGGACAAACACTGAGAACTCAAATGTTATGGCAAAATAGAAAAATGAGCCGATACGTGACAAATGCGGAGCGAATTTTAGGCATGTTAGCTTTTCCTTCTGGATATTATTACATTGAAGATAAGCCGACGAATCTGTTAGGAATTGGGATGACTCGTTCAGGTAAGGGTGAAGGTCATATTACTCCAGCAATTGAAATCAACAGTCGTGCTGAATTGCAGCCATCGATGGTACTAGCAGACCCGAAAGGGGAACATTATCAAGCCTCCTACAAACTCATGAGGCAACGTGACTATGATGTCAATGTTCTTTCTTTCCAAAATATGGATTGGTCTATGTCCTTCAATCCGCTAGCTCTAGCCATCGCTGCCGCAAAGAAGGGCTACTATGAGAAAACTCAAACCTATGTCAATGCAGTCGCAGAATCCATTTATCCGAAACAAAAAGGTGGAGAGAAGGGAAATGCTGAATACTTCCGTAAGTCTTCTATATCCCTGTTTAATGCTCTTACAATGGCTTTGATGGATCGAGCTAATGAAACTGTTCAAAATGGTGAAGACGATGCCTGGGATACCATTACGATCCCTAACGTTGCGAAATTCTTGGCGACAATGGGGTCTGAAGAAGTCTTTGTAGATGGTGCTGGAGAAATCGTCGAGAATCCAAGCAGAGAACAACAAGTATCGAAAAAGTCAAAAATCACAGTCTATTTTGATAATTTGAGACAAGTCAATCAACAACAATTCTCGAAATTTAGACAAATGGCTGATATCGAATTTCGTGCTTCGGACTTTGGTGGTGACGAAACTAAAGGGAATGTCTACTCTAGCATGATGACAGGAATCAACCTGTTCTTGCAAGACAACGTGGCCAAACTGACTTCTAAAAACTCTATTGATTTAGAGTCTGTTGGCTTCCCACGTCGATTGTCTGTCAAGTTGAGATCAAGCACCAATAGTCAACTTAAAAATGAGTTCAAGCACAAAACTGCTAAAGTAACGATTACAGGATTGAAGAAGTGGGGTAAAGTCGAAAAGAAAGTCGATTATATAAAGCAAGCGACGGCTTTAGTTGACGGGGAAGGCTATCTTACTTATGCCATTGAGCCTAAACTTCCAGATCAGTTTACGGTAACGATTGATTTCAATCATAAGAACAATGGGCATTCCCCTGTTCGAGATCAAATCTTTCAATTTTCAGCTGAAAAAGTCTATCGAAGAAACGGAGATAGTCTAGAACTAGATGAGTATACCAAGAAGCCGATTTTAGATCATATCGATATAACCGTCCTTAAGAATAAAGAAGATACCCAAAATCTTCTTCAGGAGTCGGATATTGAACTGGTCTATTCAGATAAACCGAAAGTCATTTACCTGGTAACACCGCCAAACCGAACAGAGTATAATGGGATTGTTTCGTTATTCTTAGATCAGCTATTCAATGCTAACTATGAGCTTGCTCTCTCAAGTGGTCGTAAATGTATTAATCGGATTCTCCATATCTTAGATGAGTTTACAAATATCCCTGCGATTCCTCACATGGATACAAAAATATCTATTGGATTGGGACAAAACATTCTCTATTACCTATGGATTCAAAATCTGGAGCAATTGGATGATAAATACGGCCAAAATGTTGCTCGAACCATTATGGACAACTGTTCATTGAAGGTTTATGTTAAAACAACATCTTCAGATACCAATAAGAAATTTAGTGCTGACCTAGGTACACGTACCATCACCAGAAGACGGCGCTCCAGCAATATCCTAGACGAAGCCAATCCAAATGTAGCTGTCGAGAATCCAAAACAAGAGTTGTTGACACCAACGCAATTGGCCAAGCTCCAGGAAGGAGAAGCGGTTATCTTACGTGGAGTCAAGGGAAGGGATAATGTTGGACGTAAGGTCACAACGGATCCAATCTTCGCACATGATAAGACGAGCTTCCCTTACAAGTACATGTTTTTACAAGAGGAGTTTGATACATCGATGACTCTTGCGGATATTCCAGTCGAAAGTGCGCACCGTGAGCTAGAACTTCAGGAGATCGCAGTTGATGCAGGTATAGCCTTCAACAACATCATAGACTGGAGGCAACGTTTGACCATGCCTCTCCTCAGCAACAATGGAGAAACTCCTAAACTATCAGGTCGTCATAGTAAAGGACAAAAGGTACAATCCCAATCATTTACTTCCACAGATGAACTATTTCAGGCAGCTGTAGCTAGTGTTATTCAAGGTGACTATGATTATTATGATGATGGAGACGACTTCTTTGCGGATGAAGTTATCTAAAAAGATGTACAATAAGTTATATAAACCCTTGCAAGAAAAAATGATGTTTGTTATAATGAAATAAATAATGATTAGGAGAAAAATGATGAAAGCAAAGCACTTTTTAAGAATTGTTTTAGTAGGGTTAGCCTTGATTTTACTAGGAGCATGTGGTCAAAAATCACCTGAAAGTCTCGCTAAAAATGTGCTAAAAGATAGCTATACAGGCTTCTCACCAGAACATAGTTATGAGAGTATTTATTTTAAAGGTGGAGTAGGAACTACTTTAAAGTTTGATAAAGAAAAGCGAACCATCTCGAATAACGACGGTAGAAGTGTTCAGTACAGTGTCCTATCAGAGGAACAAGTAAAGACGATTCCAACCGCTTTCAGAGGGACTATTGTTAGTTTAGAGAGTCAGCTGAAAGGAAAGGACAATTTTACAATAGCTGTTGGTGATAATGCAGATAAGCCTGAGGAAGCAGAGGCTTATTATCAAGTCGTCTTGACCGAGGGTGGCAAAAAAATCCGAATCATTGAACTCCGTCGTGGTTACAAAGAAGACAATGCTTTCTATGATTTCAACGGAACCGCAGATTAATCTACAATAGTCTCAATTACTTGAGGCTTTTCTTGTTGTCAGAATTTCATTGTCCCTTTAAAAACGATTTTTCCATTATTGAATATGATAGGGGTATCTTAGAAAGAAAGAAGGTACCTTTAGTGCACTATCAAACCTTTTCAGATTTGGTGAATGAGGTCAAGGATCTCAATGGTGAAATCACAGGAGAGAATGCAAAAAAGCTGGCGGAGTTCTATTCCTACTGGGGAAACTATTTAGAACCGACTCCTGCATTTATGGCATATCTATCCTATTTACCAGGAGGGATTGGCAAAGCTTTTTATCAAATCATTTCCAGTCTAGAACATGTTTTTAATAATATGTTCAAGCTCTTTGGTCTCTTCGGTTATCTGGGCGACCAGAAGACGATTATAGGCCAGTTCTTTTACTGGTTTCAGCTATTGGGGACGTCCTTGTTCACCCTGATTTTGGTCGTATCGGCCGTCGCAGGAGTTTTTACAAAGCCAGTCAAATACAAAGGAGTCATTACGAATTTTCTTTTGGTAACGGCTGTAACTGCCGTATTGCCACTAGCTTTGACCACCATCTCAACAGCAGTGGCACAGGATGCCATGTCTATCCAGACAGTCTCCAGTGAAGCGCCATCTGGCAGTCAGTCAACTTCCTCCTTGGCTCTGCAACCCATGAAAAATAATGTGGTGGACTTAAAAGTCTTGATCTACAAAGATTTTTCTACAGAGTTGTTTCCAATGGATGATTATGGTTATATCAAGCCTGTTCAGGAAGGCTCTACTCCTGTCAATAATATCACGGATGACCCTGCACAGCGGGATACGACTGATTTTGCGACCAAGATTGATTTTGGTGCAAACTATGGTACAACGAATCCAAAAATGTTAGAGGAGATACAGGAAGACGATAAAATAAAAGGAATTAAGGGCTTGTTCCTCCATAAGTTGAATTCCAATAATACTGGAGTTGAAAGCATTACAGAACACCGAGTCATTAATCAATTGAGTGCATTTGAATCAGTTTACATGCGCTATAAAGTCAACTGGATCGGGATGTTCCTCCAGTATATAATCCTAGCTATTCTTTTGGTCAGTATGATCATCAAGCTCGTCAAATCAGTTTTTGATATTCTGATTGAAGCAATGATTTCTCCGATTCTTGGTTATAGCTCCCTATCAAACTCAAAGAAATACAAAGAGTTGTTAAGAACGATTGGCGGTGCCTTAGCAGGAATCTTCTTTGAAGTTATCATTATGCGTGTAACACTTGAGATTTTCAGAGATTTACCAATCCTTTCTGTTTCAGCAGTATCTAAGCTTTCTGGCGGATTCTTTGATGGACTCAATATGTGGGAACAGTGTCTTGCAGCTGCCTTTGTTTACGTTGGAGTATTCTTTGCAGCAATGCAAGGAGTGGCCATGATCGAGCGCTGGCTTGGAGTTTCAACAGGTCATAGTGAAACAGCTCAACAACTGCTCGGAGCTATGATGATGGGCAATGCCTTTGCGGCTGGAGCAGGCGGTCTCTTTAATGGTAGTATGGCACTTGGCCAATTTGGTATGGATATGGCACAAAAAGCTCCAGATGCCCTGTCTAAAGGAAGTCAGATCCTAGGAAATAGCCTAGCCAGAACTGGAGGTGGCATTCAAGGTGCTTTGAACTCTGTAAAAGACCAAGGCTTGATGAATGCGGCCAAAGGTGGCGTAAGTAATATGGTTGATTTGGCAGAATGGAAAGCATTTGAAGCCATGCAAAATGGGCAAGGGGCAGTTGGCAAAGTTTTAGATAAGCTGGATGATAAGGCTGCCTCTGCTCAAAATGCGACCTATAACGCTCTGAAAAATGATGCGGTTCCTGGAATTGCTCAGCCTGGTCCAATTGATATTCCTGAGCCTCCAATTGATTCAGGAACAACGGATGCACCTATTGTCGATCCAACTTCTTCAGCTGAAGGAATGGAGTCCCCAATCCAAGATTCAAATCCACCTGCAGATGCGCCAGTTTCAGAATCGACACCACCAGCACAGCCTGATTCTTCTCAACAAAAATTTCAACAGAGTATGAATCAAATGAACTACATGAACCAACAAATGCAACAAGCAGGTCAGCGTATGCAGGGAGGACGTCATATCACTGGCGCTGAGAGTGACGACGAAGAAGAATAGGCGGAACTATGGATCTAACAGGGAAGAACATTGTTATCACAGGAAGCCTACGTCCTCTAACTCGAGAAGAAGCCATACGATTTTTAGAAAGTAAAGGAGCTGTCGTTCAAAATTATATATCTTCTAGGACAGATATATTGGTTTTAGGACACAAGCAGTTGAATCTTTTTGATCCAGATAAAAGGTCTAAAAAGCATGATGCAGCGCTTAGAAGAATATCAGACGGTCAATCTATCACTTTCCTTTCTGAAGAATCATTCTTTGATTTAGTTAAGAAGTCTCAAGATTGAGGCTTCTTTTATTGTACAAAAAAGTATATAACTTTTTGTGCAATTATTTCCTAGAAGATAATGGCAAAAATGCTATTGTCCCTTTAAAAGATATTTTCGATTATTCATTATAATGTGAGTGTCAAAACAAATGTAAAGGAGAAATTAATGTACGGTGAAAAATACGGTGTACCTAGAGATATCTATGCCAAAATCAAGATTATTGGACTTCTTATCCTAGATATTGCTTTTGTTGGAATTACTGGAGTAATCGCTTTGAGCGTTGGCCTAAAGATCTTTCCTAAAAGCCAGTGGATACAGATGTTCGCATTCATTTTGTTGACACCAGTTATGAGTTTATATCTTGTATTGCCTGCCAACGGTGGCAAAAAGAATTGGCACAGCATGTTTCTTTTCTTCAGACGAAGAAGAAAACGTTATATTAGCTTGAATTATATCAGAAGGAGAAAACCATAATGGCGATTAAACAAATTCAACCCTCAAAAAACGAGAAACGCCCTCTGGGACGTATTCAAGAAACAAAGAAACAAACGCAGGAATATTTTGATTTACATTCTTGCGTTGAGTTGTTAGATGTAAAATCAATCATTCCGAACAGCCAGGCTTATATCCAGTTAGTAGATTATGGATACTTGCAGCTGATGGAGATACCAGGTAAAGATTTAGGATCGATGTCTTATAACGAAGTTATGAGAACCATTGAAAATTTTGAAACCTGGTTGACTCGATTTGGACCGAATATCCAAGTGGAGACGACAACTTTGCCAACAAATACAGACACTCAAATTTCAGATTTGCGTCATCATTTGGATTTAGTGCGACAAGATATGTCCAAGTTATCAGTAAATGATAGACGTTTTTTACAACTCAAGGATCGTGAAATTTGGCTTCAAAGCCAAATTAAAGTTGAAGAAAGCATCCGACAAGAAGTTTATAATACAGAGTTTATACTGTGGCTATTTGCACCTACAACAAGCGAATTGGACGAATTGGTTCGTAAGGCAAAAACCTATGGAAATAATGATTTTGTTCCACAAGATATCAGCTACAGGAAGAAAATTCAGATTATAAAGCAATACAACAATATGAATGAGAAAGTGTAGGAGGGATAGCATGCCTGATTTATCAAAACGTAGACAAAGACAACTAAAAAATGAAGGATATGACCTTGCCTTTCTTAGCCAGATTCAACCGCAAGGAAATATTGATTTTCAAAAGGATGACCGCTCCTGGATAAGTGGAGATGGATATCACACAGTCTTGCACTATTATGAATATCCAACAGAAGGAATGGATCGTTTTTGGCTTTCTGAATTGTTGTTGATTCCTGGGACACGTTCCTTCCTGTCACTGTACAAGGAGGATAATAGACAGCTTCAAAAAGAGATTGAGTACTCTATTGAAGAGAAGTCAACACGGATTACAAACAATAGCAAACTAACCAATAATCGGAAAGAACTAGATGAAATTGACAATCTGAATAAACTAAGCCGTGAAATTGATAAGCAAAATATAGCTATGTACGGGATGTATATTCGTGTCTTTACGTTCGCATCAACCAAAGAAGAATTATTCAAGAAGGTTGAAGAGGTCAAAGACAAAACGTCGAAATTCAAATCCACTATTCTGTCTGGAGAATTAGATTTTGAATACCATGCTCCATTTATTCCAGCTGAATATCAGATTGATTTGCCCAATCATCGAAGAGGAATACCGACTCCAGCTCACTCAATAGCTGGTGGATATTTCTTTAATCATACGAAACTAGAAGATGAGAAGGGTTTTTATCTGGGTTGGACTCCAACAAATGGAGCGGTAAATTTCAATTTTCTAGAACGTGACGAGAAAAGAACACGCTCCTTTATGATCCTATCTGGAAATCCAAAGATGGGACAGCGATCTTTTCTTATGAAACACACAGACGGTCTCTATGCGAAGGGGCATTATATTCGTAACTTTGATGCTACTGGCCAGTTTCTTGATCAGACACGAAAACAACATGGATTGATTCTTGATTTATCAGGTGAGGCTAACCGTATCAATATCTTCCAGGTATTTCCAACAGTAACCAATGAAGCAGGAACTGAAATCGATAAGAAGAAATCTTACAACCTTCACATCGAGAAACTGAAGAGTATCTATAAACTCCTGAATAATGAAGTGACAGGAGACGATTTAATCACATTTGGAACTCTCTTGAATGAGTTCTATATTGAAGAAGATTTGTGGGCTCGAAATCCTTCGTTGAATCCAGAAAAACTGAAAGCGACGGATATTGTGAAGGAAGAGTATCCTATTCTGTCTGATTTTATTTTGTTTGTGGATGCCTACAAACGTCGACTAGAACAAAGTTCTAGCACGGATAGGGTTGAAATCAAGGCTGTTAAGCGTATTTACAATACATTTAACGAACTATTGACAACAAACGCAGAAATTTTCGAGGGAACAACAGAATTCCAAGATATCTCTTCAGAGCAAGTTGTGACATTTGACTTCTCAGGATTGAAGAACGCTCCTCATTTGTTAAATGTTCAAATATTCTCGGTTCTTTCACTTGTCTCAGCTGATATTGTTAATAACGGAAAACGTTGTAAGCAATTACTGAAGAGACGGCCTGATTTAACGGAGATGGATATGCAGCACTATATTGTCAATATTAGTGGAGCACAGACACTCATTAATCCTAAGCATGAAAGTAGTGTCAACCTTCTGGCCGATATGATTGATACAATGGGGGAAAACTTTGCTGGTGTTGTATTGTCCGTTAATTCTCTACGGGGGATTCTGTTTGAGACAGGGATTGGCACTCATAAGGATCCGTATGTGACTGCTGTTCAGAGGATTTTTGGCCTGATGCAATATAGAGTTTTTGCTCAGACGGATGAAACCAGTGTTCCTCTACTAGCTAACGCCTTATCTGGTTCAATGAATCAGTCTGAACTAGAGACTTTGCCTCGTCTGGCGAAAGGACAGTTATTCATGAACATTGCAGGAGTTGGAAATCTGGTCTTTAACCAACAGCTGTTAGCTCCTGAAGTTGAGCGCTATGGCGGTATTGAATAAGAAAGGAAGGTAAAGTAGAATGGCCAAAAATAAACTAGGAATGCTTGCAAGGACTAAGCAGAGATTTGATCAATATGTGTTGATTCGTAAATATCGCATGCAACAAGAAAGAGATTATTTCGCTTCAGAGGGAGAATCTGATCCAAAACGCCTGGAAGCACAAAAAGAACGCGATAAGGAGTTTTTGAACGGTCTCAAGAAGATTGGAATAGGATTTATTGTATTTTTAGTTTTTTATGGAATTTTGCGCACAATATTAGGATTGTGGTAAATAAGCGAGGTATCCATGAAAAAAATATTTAAACTGAAGATCCTCATTCCTTTTGTGGCTCTCCTATTAATTATCAATGTTGGGATAACCATGTTAGTTGGGATAATGGGAGCTGTAACCAATAATGGAAAAAATGATTGTGGTGCTGTAGAAACAACATCTTCAACTGGCGACTCCACAGTTTCTTCAGCTGATGGTTCCATCGATGACTTTGTAAAAAAGCATAAGGAAGCCTATATCCTGTCTTGGAAGGCAGGAGGTTTCCTACCTTCAGCCTCTATCACTCAAACAATGATAGAGAATGGCTTCAATTTTACGAATCCTAATGGGACCTCCTTCTGGAAAGCTCACAATATGGGAGGTGTTAAAACCTCTAGCAAAAGTAATTTCCCAGTTACTCTTGCGACGTATGGTGAAGATAGTGTTGATTTAAGTGGGACAAAGCCTGGAGCGAATGTTGGAGACGGCACAGGAGGAGCTTATACTTGGTTCTCTAGCTATGATGCAGGGATTGTAGGGAAAGCTGAGTTTATGGCTCACCAGACACTTTATAAAGGGGCTATAAACAATACAAATGGTATTGCTAGCCTATCTGCTATAGCAGATGGTGGATGGGCCACAGATGGCACTTATAAGAGCAAACTAATTGATATGTACCAAAAACTAGGTACGAAGTATCAGTGGCTTGATAAGGTAGCTATTGCTGCTCATGGTGAGAAACCTTATGAAGAATCCAGTACACAAGATGTCGGTTCTTCAGATAGTGCGGTGTCTTCTTCAGCTGAAAACAGTGGATGTGGAGAATCAGGTAGCAGTACCGATGGAACGGGAACTGTCCCTTCAGATGCGACTGCTTGGGGGTATAAACCAGAAGACTTACCAGATAGTTTGAAACCATTCATTATTGATCCTAAGAGCTTAGGCATGGATTATGCTAAGTCTACAGGATGGTATAATCCTGGAAGTGACGAGCTTGCTGGACAATGTGTGAATCTTACAATTAGCATTGGAAATCATATATGGGGTCATTCTGGATCCGTACAGGGCGATGGGAAAGATCAGGCAGCAGCTTGGGCATCAATATTCGGGAATTCAGTTAAGTCAACTCCCAAAAGGGGTGCTATCTTTTCTACACAGGTGGGAGGCGGAGGCTATGGTCATACAGGAATTGTATGTCATGTCTTTGAAAACGGATCTATCTTATTTGTAGAACAAAATACACCTTTAAGTGGTTGGGATCTGTTTAAGACCCCTTATACATGGGACTATCGAATTTGGACTCCAGAACAACAGCGAGCCGAAGTTATTTCATTTGCCTATCCAGATGACAGAGAAGCTAAATTAAGTTCAAATTAAAAGGAGGATATAAGATGATTGATTGGATAAAGGAGAATGTGGTTGTATCGATTGTAGTAGGTATTCTATTGATTTTGGCAGGAATAGGGATTGTATCGAGTTTCAGACCATTTCAACAAACCAAAATAGAGGAAACAGCTCAGGTGAGTTCTTCAGGAACTGCTCAAAACGAATCGTCTTCCAAAGAGGAAACAGCAGACGAGAAGCATTATCGGACAGCTAAGCTAAAACTAGAACGTCCCTATGCAGTAGCAACATCAGAAGACAAAAAAGAAGTGTTAAAAGCCTTTGAAGAAGCAGTAACAGATATAAAAAAGACGAAGTTTCTGCCAAATGTCAAGGGAACAATCGAGAATCATTTATCTATGACACAGAACTCAATGGTTCAAACTTTTGCGATGGCTCTTCTGACGAATCAGTATGATTTTCAACCTGAACAATTGGAAGTGATGCCAACTGAATCAGATGATGTGATTCAATTTTTGGTTGTTCTAACTAAAAATGGAGAAGAGAACAGCTATTTCGTTGGAAATTTCAATACTACGGTTCAACAAATCCAGCTAAAAGCCTATGTTGGCGGAAATATAGGTGGTACATACGGATAACAAGTTGCACAAAAAGTTATATAACTTTTTGTGCTTTTATATTGACAAAAGAAGTTGTTTCAGATATAATTAAGTATATAAAAAGTTATATAACAAAATATACAATTATTCAAGGAGGGAATCATGAAGATTCAGACTACAAACTTAGGAAAAGGTGGCGGTGGTAAGACTACAGATACCTTTAATGAAGGGGATTGGTTGGCACGTGTTAAGGGGTTTAGAACACTACTCATTGATGGAGCTTGGGAATGCAATTTGACAAGAACATTTGATGTAAAATACGAGAAAACCGTCTATGATATATTTACGACTGGAGAGTACGAAATTGTTCCAATATCAGAAAATCTCAGTTTGATTTGTGGTGATGAGCGTTTGACAGATGAGCAGTTAGATCTGGCTAGTCGAAACAACAAATATCTCCAGTTGTTTATGTGGTTTAGCGAACATTACGAGGAGTTAGAAGCACAATTTGATGTCATTCTAATTGATACGCATAATGACGAGAGCCTAGTTACGGCTAATTTTATAGCCGTATCAGATATTGTCTTAGCTGTTTCTGATGCCTCTCTTAATGGTTTTCGTGCCTGGTTATCTTTGAAAAATTTTGTAGACTTCATCAAGAGCGAAGCTATCGAAGTCATTACTAAGAAAAGCTATGTTAAAGCAGAACCTTATCTTATTGGAAATAAGATTGAGTACTTTGGAAACAATGTAACAGACACCTGTAAACAATTTTTAGAAGTTGTTGAAGAAGATTCGGCTTACCTAGGTTCTATCCAGAAGAAAGAGCTCATGGCCAAGAGTCTTGTGATCAGTCAGAGTGTCTTTGAGCAGCATGAAGAGATGACAGCTAACCAAAAAGAGACACATCAAAAGTTTTATGATAATATAAACTACGTATATGAAAATATTTTGAGTGTGTTAGAAGGAGAGGTAGCATGACAGAGAATCGATTCGCACAAGTAAAACAAACATTCCAAAGTACACAAAAGAGAGAAAAGACTCCTTCGTCTAGGAAACAAAATCAGGAGGCTAGAAAGTCTCCTGAAAGCTATAACAAAAAGCAACGTTTTCCTTTTTCTCTACATCATAATGTTCGATACGATATGTTAGATGCTTTAGTAGAGTATCATGGTGAAAAATCAGCTTCATCTTATATTGAGAATCTGATTATAAGAGAATGGGAAAAGATGCAGAGAAAAATTAAGCAATGAGATATCAGGAAGGATGATTTTTTATGATAGATTTTAGTAAAGAAATAAAGAAGAAAAATGATAATGACGATGAAGATCCACAACCAGAGAAAAATCATTTTCGTGATATGAAGAAAAAGAGAGAGAAGGAGGAAGAGTCAAAGAAAAAGTTGACAGATCAGGAATTGATTAAAAAGTGGGAAAATATAGAAGAAGACTCAATTTCAAAAAGTCAAAACCAAGAACTCGGCATGGAAAAATGATAAAAGGAGGTAATTGAAATGATTTTCATTGATATTAAAAGACTTGTTCAGCTGTTCTTTATTTTTATCGGAGCTATAGCTATCTATATGTTCTATAAGACATTTGGTCTTAGTATGGTGTTTATAGTCGTTTTAGGATTGGTCGTTTTAAAATTCGCTCCAGCTTTCCTTCCAGTTGTATTATTATTGTATTTTGGGCTTCACTTTACAGGAGACTTTTCCTTTATTGCAGATGGGATTGTGACAATTTTATGGAGTATCATTTTGATTCCGATGGCTATATTCACTATTGACATGAGCAAATCCTATTTTAGTAAGAAAGAGAAACCCTGGTATGACAAGTAAGAGTTTATCTGAAAAGATAGGCTCTTTTTTTGTCAGAACAAAGGATTATTTGAACATTCAGGTCAAAATTTATTAAAATAAGCGTAATTTTAATAAGGGAGGATTCTGAATGGCTTTCTTTGATGAGAGAGAACTTAAAAATCAATTGCTGTTTCAAAACGCAAAAGAATTTTATAACTTTGTTTCTAGGTATGATGAGGAGATGATTCCAGTCATGAAAGCAAAGGGATATACCTGTATTCATTCAATGGAGCGAACCGTCGCTTTTACATTTGGTGAGTTTACTTTCAGAAGAAGACGTTGGAAAAAGGGAGATCATTGGGTCATTCCAGTAGATGAAAAGTTAGGGCTTCAGAAAAACGTCCGATTCTCCTGGGAATTTATGTATCAGGTGGCCAAATTATCTACTTTAATGCCATATGATAAAGTAACTCAGGTGATCCAATTGACTTATCACATCTCTATCACAAAACCAATTGTAGTAAAAGCTGTAAAAATCTGTGAGAAGTTATTGGAGGAAAGAGAAGTCTATCGATATTATGAAGAGAATAAAGAGGTTAGCAAAAGAAAAGCCCAGGTTATTTATATTGAGGGTGATGGTGTGATGGTTAAAGCACGTGACACAGAGAAGGATAATAAACATTATGATTTATCCCATTTTGTAGTCCATACAGGAAGCCAGAAAGTTGGCAGCAATCGATTTGAACTCCAGGACAAAAAGGAATTTATTGGTCTTGACAATCGCTTAGTGAGGGAGCAGGTAATCGATTATCTATTCAATAATTACGAAGTTACGGATCAGACTTTATTGATTACGAACTCTGATGGAGGTCGTGGATATACACCCTATGTTTTCAAAGAAATTGCAAAGGTTTTACGTATTAAACGACACGAACATTTTTGGGATGAGTACCATGTAAATAAGGAGTTGAAGAATTATCTGAAATTTTACTCTGAAGACTTATTAGAGGGAGCTTTCCAGGCGATTAAGCAACATGATAAGCAGTTAATGAGAACTGTACTAGATACGAGCGAAAGTTACATCGAGACAGAAGAAGAACAAGAATTATTTGAGAAGTTCAAGAGTAAAATATTGAGAAATTTCCAATATACTAAACCAGCTGAACAGAGAGGATTCAGTCATGCAGGAATCGGGATAATGGAGAGTCAGCATCGTAAGGTCACTTATAGAATGAAAAAAAGGGGGATGTACTGGACTCTTGCTGGAGCTGAAACGATGAGTCGAATTATTGTTTTGAATTATGAGGATTCCTTGAGAGAATTATTCTTTGAACGTAAGTGTTGACAAATAAGGAGTTATCACGTATAATAGGAGTAAGTAAAGATTATAAATTACTTGTGGGCTAGTGGATATGGTCTGCACCCGCCTGTGGGCTCCGCACTCAGTTCAAACTGTTTGTTGAGAAAAAGAATAGCAGGACTGCCTACCCTTGAGGAATAGAGAGGGCATATCTAGCGTGAGGTGAAACTCAATACGTGGAAGAGAAGGAAGCTCCTGCTTCCTTCTCTTTTTTAGGAGAAAATTAGAATGACATATACTTTGGAATGGCTCGAGACCTTTGATGGAGAGATTGATATTCTCAATGTCGATATGTCTTGCATGGCCAATACAATTGAGAAATATGTTTCTCAGTATAAATACGTTTATCAGACAAATATGGAGGACTATCCTGAAATTGTTCTTTCCGTCCCAAATTCTTCTATTCCTCATCTATTAGGATTATCAAGAGGTCATCATGTTAATTTGCCAACTAATAATGCAGGGACTATTTTTGAAGGATTAAAGGATGATTGGACATTGGAGCGTCTAAATAAGGCGGATAATGGATGGTTTAACGAAAATAAATTCAAAATTGTTGGAACATTATTGCTTTATCAAATGTTACATGTGATGGAATGTAAATTCTATACAACGGATGGTATTTTGAATAGAAAAGTTGGCACACGATTTAGAAGAGATAATATTTATTTTGTGGTCTTCAAATTAAGTAATGGTATTAGTTATACTATTGAATTATCACATGAACAAGGAAATCAATACTTTCCAAGAAGTCTTAAAATCAATGACACTTTAATTACAAATTGTAGAGAAATAGAACTGAAACTTGTTGACAAGAAACGCTTTAAGACGGCTAAAGTTAGAAAGGTTAACTGGCCGTCTTAATGGAAATATTGATATGATAATTATTGGGTCATCCACTTTTTGTGGGTGGCTTTTTTATTTGTCCTTTTTTTGATGAGATATAGTTGCTTAGTTTATAAAATATAGTGGATTGAAATAAGATGTGAACAAAGAGATTAGGAAAGTCAATTTTATTTCTAGAAATATTTTAGCAATCGCGGCGTACTATTTTAAATTCAATCTACTATACCATACAGAAGACCAACAGTTGAAAGTTTACAGAAAAAGATTACTGAGATTAACCTCTTGATTGAGTTAACTGAGACAGATAAGAAGCATCAGGACATTAAAAACGAACTGGTCGCAGAAATAGCAGAGCTAGATATTAAACTAACTCAAACTAATGAAAAAATCGCCACCTTAAACAAGATGGCGGAAGTGCTTATCAATTTGAAGAGTGATGATCTGAGTAGTCGAAAACTAGCAAGGTATGACTTTTCAAAACTGAATTTAACAGAGTACATTACACTAGAACAAGTGACTGAAAAAATAGGAATATTGCAAGAGGAACTGGGGCATTATCTTGATGAGTATGAGGGATTAGTAAAAAAGCTAGAAAATGTTTGTAAAAGTACTGAATGATAAGGATTTTGATAAAAAATTTAGTATAGAAATACTATTGGAATAACAAGAACTAATCCTATGGTGGTTAAAGATTAACTATCTTTATGCTATTGATTAATATATTTGTTATAGTGCTCTTGGTACTGTGCTTTTATATTATGTTCTCCTAGAATTTCAAATACCTGAAGTGCTTGTTTCATATTTTCGATTCCGTTCGCAGGATTGCGCTTAAATTCAAAATACCCACACGTATATAAGAAGACGGTTTGTTCATAATAGTTCAATTCATTGTTTAGTAATTTTTTTACTTCTTTGATTAGAAAACTACAATTTTGAAATTCTTCATTATCAATACTAACAATTAGGCAATTGATTGCTAATTGTGTAACAAGCCGTTTATTTGTCTTATTTAATGTTGAATAGATATAATTTTTTAACATTTCTATAGTTAATAGGAAGTAGGAGTTATATTTAATTGTTCTTACACAGTTACCTAATAGGATAATTTCATAGTAACCCCAGTTTTCAACTTTAAAAAGATAATCTGTTAGCTGTAATAACTCCTCGTCCGAGGGGAGAAAATTTTTATTTGTCGTATAGAGAATCGATTTTACCATTGTCTTTTCATAAGGACCCAAGTTATAACTTGAAGATTTTGATAGTAATTCAATAATACTATCAAAATTTTTTGTGGAGTAGTGTTTTCGAATATATTGCACCAAGTTAGCGAATGATCCAGTTTTAGTAGAATTATTGTCATGAAGAATAATAAATTCATCCAAAGTTATATGTAATTTATCTAAAATATTGATTAGTCGAATACAAGAGATTTCTGATTCTCCCCGTTCAAATCTAGAGATTTGAGATTTAGATAAATTACTATCAGCAATTGAACATAAACTGATTTGCTTTCCTTTTCGAATTTTTCTGAGTGTTATACCAAGTTTTGATTTCATATTTCCCATTTTCCCAACAAAATTTCAAAGGTTATTTATTTATTATACAATAAATAAAAAAATAAAGGGAGGTTCAGTATGAAAAAACTTTTAAAATTTACATCAATATTGTTATTGATTATGGATATTATCATTATAGTCGGAGGTTGAATCTTACCTGTACAGGTAAGTGTGTTTAGTTATAACTAAACACACTTACTAATCTTATACGTAATTCTTAGAGGATATCTATTATGCAAGAAGTTATTATCACAAATAAAAAAACTGATTACTTATCAAAATTAGCTGAGTGTGAAGATTTAATTTTGTACTCGAAAACTGGAAAGTTAGATTACTTTAATTTAGATGATAGAGTGAGGCGAGATATATCTAGTTTGGATTTAGAAATTTTGTATGCAGATACTAGAGATTATGCTATTGCATATGCATTATCACGATGTACGGGAGCAAAATTTTTGAAAATTGAAACAGAGGCTCTGCTAAATAAGAATAAGCATTACATATTTATCAGTGAACATGCAATGTCAGATAATTTAGACAGCTTGATTATGAGATTATCAATATATAATATTACATACCTAGTTGCCTATGATTTAGAGGCATTATCAGTTTTAATTGCAAAATTTTTATATCCAAATAAAATTTTAGGTAAAACTAATATGATATTAAATATGCTTGATTCATCAATAAAAGACATATCTCGAGAAGATTTTCAGATTGTAAATCGTAAGGGGGATGTGTTTGAGAAATTGTGTAATTTAAAAGAAATCAACTATTTATCTGCAATCGTTCATGGTAATGGAAATTTACTATATTTAGGTCAAGAAAAATTGGTATCAAAAGCTGTAGCAATAGATAGTGGTGATACCATATTGGCTAATTTTTTAGATTCGAAAAGAAACAAGGTAATTTTCTTGGCGTCTTGTTTTGGAACTATGATATCAGGGAAATCATACTTAGATGATTTAATGAAATCAAATGTTGATACTATTATTACTTACAGAGGGCTAAAAGAAAATGGATATTCAGAGTGTACGTGGTTTATTTTATTGAACTATTTTGGATTTCAATACGATGAAATAGTCAGAATAATTAACAAAAATTTAAAAAACAAGACAGTAGATGTTCCTAGGTATAACTTAATTGGCTCAAGCGAGAATATATTAAAGGTGTCTCCATATTGTGAGTATAGTTTTGAAGGCAATCATATATCGTGTCATACAGAGAATGCAAATCGATTTTACTTTGGTAAATGTAAACTACCCTTGAATTATGAACAATTTGCTCTATCCTACAAGGAGAGGATATCTTGGATAATTGAAGATGGTTATATATATTTAATGGGAGAGAATTCATTTCTTCCTAAAAGGATTGATGTAGTGACAATTCCAAAAGAGAGCGTTGTTGATTTTGGTATACTATCAAACACTTTATCTTTGAATGGTGGTCTTAATAAAAGTTTGAAAAATTTAATGGGAGAGGTGGAGAATCTTTCTCTAGGGCTCTCGCAAATGACCGAGGAATTTCTATGTTTTACAGATAAAGCTGAAAAATATCAAAAAAAATTAGCTAATTTAGAACAAAAAAGAAGTGAATTAATAGAATCTTTTTTGAATGAGATAATTACTAGTAAGCAAACAACCTATTCACCATTATCAGAAAAATACAGTATGCATTTTTCTGTATCAGATATTTCAACTATTGAGAATAGATGCCCATACTGCAATTTTGAGATTACTAGAAAAGTATTAAAAAAAACCATGGATAGTTCATATAAGAGAATTATATTTTCTTGTAATAACTGTGGGCAAATTCAAGATTTAGGGAATATGGATAAGTTAATTAATGTTGATATTGAAAATAGTATAGAAGATAATAAGACATTAAAGATTAATATAAAATTACATGAATTCAAAGGTTTAGTGAGATGTGGTATTGGTTTAATTACTAATGGTATTCTACCACCTGTGATTACTAAAAAATGTGTGGGAAATGATGAAATACAATTTTTATTTGAATCTGATCTTATATCAGTCCATAATCTTATAAAAGTATATTTATTTTATGAAAATAATTTATTTATAATTAGTAAACCATATAGAAAGGAAACAGAATAGAATGAATGAAATAATGAATGATTTTATAGGTACAAATTGTAATCCTTCAAACTTTATTGTAGGTCCTTGTTCGATAGAGTCGTATGATCAAATTAGAGAGTCTGCAAGTCATGTTAAAACATTAGGCTATAAATATCTTAGAGGGGGAGCTTATAAACCAAGAACAACCTCTAATTCGTTTCAAGGTTTGGGGATAACAGGTATTAAATATCTATATGAGGTGTGTCAAGAATTTTCGCTTAAATCAGTTAGTGAAATTATGTCAATAAAGCAGCTCGAAGAGGCATATGACTATATAGACATAATCCAAATAGGTTCCCGTAATATGCAAAATTTCGAGTTACTTAAAGAGCTAGCTACAATTACAAAGCCGGTGTTGTTTAAACGAGGATTGATGTCAACAATTGATGAGTATATAGGAGCTTTGTCATATTTACAAAAAAATGGTAAGGCCAATATAATTTTATGTGAGAGAGGTATCAGAAATTTTGATAATAGAACTAGAAATACACTCGATATTATGGCAGTACCTATTTTGCAATCTGAGACAGGTTTACCTGTAATTGTTGATGTATCACACTCAACAGGTAGAAGAAAACTGTTACTACCGGCTAGTTATGCTGCGAAAGGAATTAAGGCTAACGGAATAATGATGGAAGTGCATCCTAATCCCGATATTGCATTATCTGATGCAGAGCAACAAATTGATTTTCAAGAACTAAAAGAATTGGGAGAAAAATTATGGAAAAATTAACAACAGAAAAATTATGGTTGAACTTTACTAACTTTACGACATTTGATAAATTACCATTTATCGTAGCTTCCGGTAACGGAACATATGTCTATGATACAAGCAAAAAGAAATATCTTGATATTATTTCAGGAATCTGGAATGCAGGTTTAGGTTACTCTCGGCAAGATATTATAGATGAGATGAACTATCAAATGAATAAGTTACCATTAACATCACTTTTTGGAAGAGCATATCCATTGTTAATTGAGTATAGTGAAAAATTATTAAAATTAGCTCCTGAATTTTCCAAAGTATTTTATGGTACAGGTGGTTCAGATTCAGTTGAGACAGCTTTGAAAGTAGCGAGACTATTTTATTATGAGCAACAAAAATACAAAAAGGTTAAAATAGGACATTTTGCTATGAGTTATCATGGGGTATCGTTAGGTGCAATGAATGTTATGGGAGAAGAACCCAATAGGGAAGGTTGTGTACTGGATATTGAAAATTATTTTACACTTCCTTTACCGGATAATAATGACGGGGATAATGTCTTTAGAGAGTTAGACAAACTCAATTCTGAAGAGATTTCTGCTATTATTATTGAACCAATCATTGGCTCTGGAGGAATAATTGAATTTCCAAAAGAATTTTTAACTTTGCTAAGAGAATATACTAAAAATAATGATATTTTATTGATTTTTGATGAAGTAGTAACAGGGTTCGGTAGAACTGGTTCGATGTTTGCATATCAAGGATTAGAAATAGTTCCTGATATCCTTGTTCTTGCTAAAAATATCACAGCAGGGTATGCACCACTAGGAGCAACTTTATTTTCTGATACAATCGTTTCAATCTTTAAAAATAAAAAATTACTACATGGTTATACGAATGCTGGTTCAGTAGTGGGAGTTGCAGCAGCAAACAAAGTTTTAGATATTTTTGAATCTGAAAATATTTTAGAAAATGTTAATAAGCAGTCGGCACTATTTTTGGAGAAATTGAATGAGTTGCAAAAGAAGTATAGTAGTCTAATTCATTCAATTAAAGGTAGGGGGCTAATGTTAGGTATTCAATTGGTAGAACAAGATGGGCAAGAGTTAGAATTTTTCTACAAATTACTTGAGAAAAAGAATATGCTTAGCCGATCAGCATATAATAATACCATTGTATTAATGCCTCCTCTTGTCTCTGAAGAGAATTTTATTTTAGAAATTATTAATAGATTAGATGAGTGCTTTTATGAATATTCAAAAAAATATAACTAAGAAAGTATTAGTAACGGGAAGCAGTAGGGGAATTGGAAAACAGATTGCTCATGACTTTGAAAAAAATGGGAATACTGTTATTTACCACGGAAGTTCAAATTCTTCATTAGAAAAACTCAATTGTAATAAATCAATTTTAGATTTAAGGGATACATCAAATGTTATGAAGTGGTATTCTGATATTTTTAAGGAATATCATGGAATTGATATATTGATTCTGAATGCAGGGATTGGGATTCCTGAGACAAATATATTTGATGTAGATCCAGAGTATTTAGATGATTTAATAAAAGTAAATATAATCTCACAAATTTATCTTGCTACACAACATTTAAAATTAGTCCAACAATATAATATTTTTGGAACAAGTATAATTTTTGTTTCTTCAAATGCAGGTATATATCCTAGGAGTAAATTTCCACTATATTCAATGACTAAGAATGCAATGACATATTATTTAGAGATTTTAAGCAAAGAGTTTATTAAACATAAAACTAGAATAAATATTGTTGCACCTGGCTCTATAAAAACAAATATGACAGATAATGCAATATCTAATTTCTCAAAAGAGAATAATGTAAGTGAAAAAGATGCTGAACTGCAGTTATACTCGCATATTAATAGTATGAAAAGAATGGGGAGTGCTAAGGAAGTAAGTGAGTTAGTTCAATTTCTAGCATCAGACAAAGCTTCCTTTATCAACGGTGAAATTATAAAAGTGAATGGGGGATACTACTTTGAATAAAGATATTGAAGTTCATTCGAGGTTACGGAACTATTCTGTAATTTTTTCTAAGGATGTAATAGGAACATTGAATTCCAAAATATGTGATATATCAAAAATAAGATTATTAGTTTTAACGGATAGAAATGTTTACTTCCATCAGAGACAACTATTTCTTAATCTTGAGAAGAAATTTAACTGTTTTATACATATTATAGAACCAGGGGGAAACTCTAAATCGTTAACGGAGGTTCAAAAACTTTATGACATACTAATTGAGAATAACTTTAATAAAAGTGATATACTCTTAGCAATAGGTGGAGGTGTAGTTGGAGATTTAGGTGGATTTACTGCAGCAACGTTTAATAGAGGAATGAGATTTATTCAAGTTCCTACTACATTACTAAGTCAAGTAGATAGTAGTATAGGAGGAAAAGTTGGCGTTCATTTTAATGAGTTAACCAATATGATTGGTGCTATCTACCCACCGGAATTTACTATAGTTAACCTAAAATTTTTAGATACATTACCTCAAAGAGAATTTTGCTGTGGAATGAGTGAAGTTATTAAAATGGCTTACATATATAATGCATCTCTATTGAATGTACTGACTAAAGCAGATAATATATCTGAGAAGATGGAATATATTATTTCTAAATCAATTGAAATTAAAAAAGATGTGATAGAGAATGATGAATTTGAAAATCATAAAAGATTATCTTTAAATTTTGGACACACTCTAGGACATGCTATTGAGACTTTATACGGGCACTTAGAATATTTACACGGTGAAGCTGTTGCAATAGGTATGGTCTTTGAGGCGAAATTATCACTGGACGAAGGGAAATTATCAAAGTCAAAATATAATAAATTATTAGCGGCTTTAAAGAAACACTCGCTTCCAACTTTTATAAATTTGAATGATGATAGTATAGCCAGGATAGCAGAGATAATAAAAACAGATAAGAAAAATTCTTCAGACCAAATCCATTTTATCTTACCTACAGAACAAGGCTTTTCAATTTATAAAATAAAGAAGAACAGTGAAAAAATCATTAATGATTTAAGAAAGTATTTGGTGGAAAAATGAGAGTTTTAGTAACTGTGTCAAGTTTGCCGCATGAGTATAATTTAGCCCAAAAAGCTGGAAAGATTGTTTCAAAAGAATTGGATAATTTAGATATCTATAATGAAGTTGTAGAGTTGAAAAATCTAGAAAAGTTAAATGATGTCTTAAAATATATTGAATGTTTTGATTTAGTTTATATTGTATCTTATGGAGGGATTGGTGAAAACGGTGTTTTACAATCTATTTTAGAATCTTACCATATACCATACACGGGATGTTCTGCTACGGTAAGTGCTGTTTGTAGAGATAAATATTTTTTTAGTAAATTATCAAAAATATTAAATATAAATACTCCAAAGACATTTAAGGTAGATGGTTTAATGAGTATTGATAGTATAGAAAAATTTATAATTAGGAATCAAATGAGATTCCCGTTAGTAATTAAACCAAGGTTTTTAAGTGGTTCAAGTCATGGAGTTAAAAAAGTAAACTCATTACAAGATATTCAAGAGAATTTACCGGATCTTTTGAATATTGATCCACATTTGCTTATACAAGAGTATATTGAAGGAAATGATTATATAGTGGCCGCTATTTTCCAAGGAGATGAGATTAAAGTAGGTGTTTCTAAAGCCAGAATTAATAAAGATATAGATTTTGAAGAAAGATATAATAGTGGTGAAAATATGTTTATTGTTGATGATTCACAAAATGGAATCAATTCTAAACTAAAAAAATATACTCAGAAAATATTAGATTATTATGAAATAGATGGCACATGCTATCTTGATTTCAGAGTATGTGGTGAAGATGTATATTTTATTGAGTTAGGAACTATGTACGGTTTAAGTGAAAATAGTGTTGTGCCTACTCTTGCAAAGAGTTTTGGAATAAACTTTACAGATTTAATAAAAAGTGATATTTATCGTGGTTTAGAGAGGAGGAAAGGGAGTTATGAATATTAACAAGAAAACGTTTTATACAATTACTTTTGGTGAATTTATATCGAATATTGGAGATAGATTTCAAAAGATTGCTTTTCCTATTTTGATTTACCAAGAATTTCATTCTTCATTTGCAATGGGAGGAATGGTAATTATTGAATTGTTACCTCAACTCTTATTGGGATTTTTTATGGGATATTTATTAGATAATTTCAATAAGAAAAAGATATTATTATGGTCTACATTAATACCTGCATTATTATGTAGTGTAATACCTATATTATCTAAATATTCAGTTTCTATATTTTTTTACTATGTTATTGCATTTTTGATTCCTTTATTTTCGACACTTTTTCAAACAGGATTCTCAGTCATTACCCCTGCATTATTTGAGAAGGAAGAATTACAAAAATATAATTCTCAGTTTCAAGGTGTACGAACTATTTCAAAATTAGTTTCTCCAGCTCTGGCGGGGTTATTAATGTTAAAGTTTAATATTAATAGCATTTTTTTTATAAATAGTGCATCGTTCTTGTTACTATTTCTTTCAATATTAATCTCATATATTCCAAATCAAGGACACAAGGAGAACGGGAATGATGATATAAAAGAAATGTTTGCAGGTTTTAAAGAGAATTTCACAAATATTAAATTGAGAGTTTCTTTACTCTTTACAATTGTTGTGAATATCGCTATGTTAGGCTTTAATGCAACAATTATTTATTATTTACAGGATCAATTAAAGTTATCAAATAGTCTTGTTGGAATTGTATACTCAATTGCTGGATTTGGTAGTTTGATAGCAGTAACTCTTCTTTCTACTTTTTTGAATAAGAAGGATACCTTTATCTTAATGAATATATCAATGGTAACGATCCCACTTGTCATTATGGCAAGCGGAATAGTAGAAAATTGGATATTTTTTGGAATTTGTTATTCAATTTTGAGTGGACTAATTACAATAGCTTCTGTCTCGATTACAACAATACAGCAACAAGAAAGTACTGAGTATAATATTGGTAAAATACTTTCTAGTTCTTTTGTAATAGCTACCATTTTTGCTCCTTTTGGAGGGATACTGGCTGCTTATTTTAATTGGTTTTTAAACCCGAGATTAAGTCTAGTTATTTTGGGATTACTAAGTAGTTTATTGGTTATTCTTATAAAGAGTTATGAAAAGAAAATAAAGGGAGATAAATAAGATGAATGAAAAATACCTATCGTTATTAAAAGAGATTCACTCTAGTACTACGGATATAAGAAGTAGTACAATTGTGGTTGGATTTAGTAATGACGAATATAATGTTATTGCTAAAGTTTATTCATCTAAAAGTAAGTATGATTTCTGTGAATTACAGTCATTTTTAGAAATATTTGAATATTTAGAGTTCTCACATTTTAAAAAAATTATAATTTTTTCAGAATCTCATAATTTGGAATATGAATCGTTGAGGAGAATTACTAGAATTTCTTTGAATAGAGGGATTGACATTGGATATTTTACAGGAAATAATTTTCAAGATGTAGTGAACTTTGCTATTAAAAATTTAACTTTTAGCATGATAAAGAAATCTAGCTATACTTCTTTAAATGTAGTACCACGGAGAGAATCTGAGATTAAAGAAATAAATTCTCTGATCTCTATGTATTCATCGAATCTTACAAGTGATTTGCTTTGTAAAAGAAGATCTGCATTATTTATTTACGGAGGAGGAAGACTAGATCAATTAGCGATAGGAAAAAATATAGCATTATGTAATAGTCAAATAAAAACATCAAAAGAAGTTTTAAATACAGCACAACTTAATTCAGATTTAATAATGATTAATGGTTGTGTTCTTGGTGTTGTAGCACCAGGAGAATTTGAGAAAGAAGGAAAGGAAACTTTATCATTTGGATTATTGAATAGTTCAGCCGTATCTTTTATAGCTCCTTTTTCTACTAAATTATC
>NZ_JUOS01000207.1 GCF_001075875.1 Streptococcus oralis | reverse complement strand
GTTGTAGTACTGAACAATGAAAAAACAATAAATCTGTCAGTGACAGAAATGAGTGAGAACTCAAACTTTTAATGAGAGTTTGATCCTGGCTCAGGACGAACGCTGGCGGCGTGCCTAATACATGCAAGTAGAACGCTGAAGGAGGAGCTTGCTTCTCCGGATGAGTTGCGAACGGGTGAGTAACGCGTAGGTAACCTGCCTGGTAGCGGGGGATAACTATTGGAAACGATAGCTAATACCGCATAACAGTAGATATTGCATGATATCTGCTTGAAAGGTGCAATTGCATCACTACCAGATGGACCTGCGTTGTATTAGCTAGTTGGTGAGGTAACGGCTCACCAAGGCGACGATACATAGCCGACCTGAGAGGGTGATCGGCCACACTGGGACTGAGACACGGCCCAGACTCCTACGGGAGGCAGCAGTAGGGAATCTTCGGCAATGGACGGAAGTCTGACCGAGCAACGCCGCGTGAGTGAAGAAGGTTTTCGGATCGTAAAGCTCTGTTGTAAGAGAAGAACGAGTGTGAGAGTGGAAAGTTCACACTGTGACGGTATCTTACCAGAAAGGGACGGCTAACTACGTGCCAGCAGCCGCGGTAATACGTAGGTCCCGAGCGTTGTCCGGATTTATTGGGCGTAAAGCGAGCGCAGGCGGTTAGATAAGTCTGAAGTTAAAGGCTGTGGCTTAACCATAGTACGCTTTGGAAACTGTTTAACTTGAGTGCAAGAGGGGAGAGTGGAATTCCATGTGTAGCGGTGAAATGCGTAGATATATGGAGGAACACCGGTGGCGAAAGCGGCTCTCTGGCTTGTAACTGACGCTGAGGCTCGAAAGCGTGGGGAGCAAACAGGATTAGATACCCTGGTAGTCCACGCCGTAAACGATGAGTGCTAGGTGTTAGACCCTTTCCGGGGTTTAGTGCCGTAGCTAACGCATTAAGCACTCCGCCTGGGGAGTACGACCGCAAGGTTGAAACTCAAAGGAATTGACGGGGGCCCGCACAAGCGGTGGAGCATGTGGTTTAATTCGAAGCAACGCGAAGAACCTTACCAGGTCTTGACATCCCTCTGACCGCTCTAGAGATAGAGTTTTCCTTCGGGACAGAGGTGACAGGTGGTGCATGGTTGTCGTCAGCTCGTGTCGTGAGATGTTGGGTTAAGTCCCGCAACGAGCGCAACCCCTATTGTTAGTTGCCATCATTTAGTTGGGCACTCTAGCGAGACTGCCGGTAATAAACCGGAGGAAGGTGGGGATGACGTCAAATCATCATGCCCCTTATGACCTGGGCTACACACGTGCTACAATGGCTGGTACAACGAGTCGCAAGTCGGTGACGGCAAGCTAATCTCTTAAAGCCAGTCTCAGTTCGGATTGTAGGCTGCAACTCGCCTACATGAAGTCGGAATCGCTAGTAATCGCGGATCAGCACGCCGCGGTGAATACGTTCCCGGGCCTTGTACACACCGCCCGTCACACCACGAGAGTTTGTAACACCCGAAGTCGGTGAGGTAACCTTTTAGGAGCCAGCCGCCTAAGGTGGGATAGATGATTGGGGTGAAGTCGTAACAAGGTAGCCGTATCGGAAGGTGCGGCTGGATCACCTCCTTTCTAAGGATAAGGAATGCACATTGGTCTTGTTTAGTCTTGAGAGGTCTTGTGGGGCCTTAGCTCAGCTGGGAGAGCGCCTGCTTTGCACGCAGGAGGTCAGCGGTTCGATCCCGCTAGGCTCCATTGGTGAGAGATCACCAAGTAATGCACATTGAAAATTGAATATCTATATCAAATAGTAACAAGAAAATAAACCGAAAACGCTGTAGTATTAATAAGAGTTTATGACTGAAAGGTCAGAAAAATAAGGTTAAGTTAATAAGGGCGCACGGTGGATGCCTTGGCACTAGGAGCCGAAGAAGGACGTGACAAACGACGATATGCCTTGGGTAGCTGTAAGTAAGCGATGATCCAGGGATTTCCGAATGGGGGAACCCAACAGGTACTACCTGTTACCCATATCTGTTAAGGATATGAGGAGGAAGACGCAGTGAACTGAAACATCTAAGTAGCTGCAGGAAGAGAAAGCAAAAGCGATTGCCTTAGTAGCGGCGAGCGAAACGGCAGGAGGGCAAACCGAAGAGTTTACTCTTCGGGGTTGTAGGACTGCAATGTGGACTCAAAGACTATAGAAGAATGGTTTGGGAAAATCAGCCAAAGAGAGTGATAGCCTCGTATTTAAAATAGTCTTTGTACCTAGCAGTATCCTGAGTACGGCGGGACACGTGAAATCCCGTCGGAATCTGGGAGGACCATCTCCCAACCCTAAATACTCCCTAGTGACCGATAGTGAACCAGTACCGTGAGGGAAAGGTGAAAAGCACCCCGGGAGGGGAGTGAAATAGAACCTGAAACCGTGTGCCTACAACAAGTTCGAGCCCGTTAATGGGTGAGAGCGTGCCTTTTGTAGAATGAACCGGCGAGTTACGATATGATGCGAGGTTAAGTTGAAGAGACGGAGCCGTAGGGAAACCGAGTCTGAACAGGGCGTCTTAGTATCATGTCGTAGACCCGAAACCATGTGACCTACCCATGAGCAGGTTGAAGGTGCGGTAAGACGCACTGGAGGACCGAACCAGGGCACGTTGAAAAGTGCTTGGATGACTTGTGGGTAGCGGAGAAATTCCAAACGAACTTGGAGATAGCTGGTTCTCTCCGAAATAGCTTTAGGGCTAGCGTCGACATTAGAGATTCTTGGAGGTAGAGCACTGTTTGGGTGAGGGGTCCATCCCGGATTACCAATCTCAGATAAACTCCGAATGCCAATGAATTATGGTCGGCAGTCAGACTGCGAGTGCTAAGATCCGTAGTCGAAAGGGAAACAGCCCAGACCACCAGCTAAGGTCCCAAAATAATTGTTAAGTGGAAAAGGATGTGGGGTTGCACAGACAACTAGGATGTTAGCTTAGAAGCAGCTATTCATTCAAAGAGTGCGTAATAGCTCACTAGTCGAGTGACCCTGCGCCGAAAATGTACCGGGGCTAAAACAATTTACCGAAGCTGTGGATACCTTTATAGGTATGGTAGGAGAGCGTTCTATGTGTGAAGAAGGTGTACCGTGAGGAGTGCTGGAACGCATAGAAGTGAGAATGCCGGTATGAGTAGCGAAAGACAGGTGAGAATCCTGTCCACCGTAAGACTAAGGTTTCCAGGGGAAGGCTCGTCCGCCCTGGGTTAGTCGGGACCTAAGGAGAGACCGAAAGGTGTATCCGATGGACAACAGGTTGATATTCCTGTACTAGAGTATGTAGTGATGGAGGGACGCAGTAGGCTAACTAAAGCAGACGATTGGAAGTGTCTGTCTAAGCAGTGAGGTGTGAATTGAGTTAAATGCTTAGTTCTATAACATTGAGCTGTGATGGGGAGCGAAGTTTAGTAGCGAAGTTAGTGACGTCACACTGCCAAGAAAAGCTTCTAGCGTTTAAACATACTCTACCCGTACCGCAAACCGACACAGGTAGTCGAGGCGAGTAGCCTCAGGTGAGCGAGAGAACTCTCGTTAAGGAACTCGGCAAAATGACCCCGTAACTTCGGGAGAAGGGGTGCTGACTTAGGTCAGCCGCAGTGAATAGGCCCAAGCAACTGTTTATCAAAAACACAGCTCTCTGCTAAATCGTAAGATGATGTATAGGGGGTGACGCCTGCCCGGTGCTGGAAGGTTAAGAGGAGTGCTTAGCGTAAGCGAAGGTATGAATTGAAGCCCCAGTAAACGGCGGCCGTAACTATAACGGTCCTAAGGTAGCGAAATTCCTTGTCGGGTAAGTTCCGACCCGCACGAAAGGCGTAATGATTTGGGCACTGTCTCAACGAGAGACTCGGTGAAATTTTAGTACCTGTGAAGATGCAGGTTACCCGCGACAGGACGGAAAGACCCCATGGAGCTTTACTGCAGTTTGATATTGAGTGTCTGTACCACATGTACAGGATAGGTAGGAGTCTAAGAGATCGGGACGCCAGTTTCGAAGGAGACGCTGTTGGGATACTACCCTTGTGTTATGGCCACTCTAACCCAGATAGGTGATCCCTATCGGAGACAGTGTCTGACGGGCAGTTTGACTGGGGCGGTCGCCTCCTAAAAGGTAACGGAGGCGCCCAAAGGTTCCCTCAGAATGGTTGGAAATCATTCGCAGAGTGTAAAGGTATAAGGGAGCTTGACTGCGAGAGCTACAACTCGAGCAGGGACGAAAGTCGGGCTTAGTGATCCGGTGGTTCCGTATGGAAGGGCCATCGCTCAACGGATAAAAGCTACCCTGGGGATAACAGGCTTATCTCCCCCAAGAGTTCACATCGACGGGGAGGTTTGGCACCTCGATGTCGGCTCGTCGCATCCTGGGGCTGTAGTCGGTCCCAAGGGTTGGGCTGTTCGCCCATTAAAGCGGCACGCGAGCTGGGTTCAGAACGTCGTGAGACAGTTCGGTCCCTATCCGTCGCGGGCGTAGGAAATTTGAGAGGATCTGCTCCTAGTACGAGAGGACCAGAGTGGACTTACCGCTGGTGTACCAGTTGTCTTGCCAAAGGCATCGCTGGGTAGCTATGTAGGGAAGGGATAAACGCTGAAAGCATCTAAGTGTGAAACCCACCTCAAGATGAGATTTCCCATGATTTTATATCAGTAAGAGCCCTGAGAGATGATCAGGTAGATAGGTTAGAAGTGGAAGTGTGGCGACACATGTAGCGGACTAATACTAATAGCTCGAGGACTTATCCAAAGTAACTGAGAATACGAAGCGTGGTTATTTTAAGTGAAATTTGATAGATATTCAATTTTGAGTATGTATTACTCAAAGTTAAGTGACGATAGCCTAGGAGATACACCTGTACCCATGCCGAACACAGAAGTTAAGCCCTAGAACGCCGGAAGTAGTTGGGGGTTGCCCCCTGTGAGATAAGGAAGTCGCTTAGCT
>NZ_JUOS01000206.1 GCF_001075875.1 Streptococcus oralis | reverse complement strand
TTTTCCCAATAAGTTTTAACTTCTTCAAAAATCTTATTCAAAAGTTCTGCATCTTTTTCTGACAACTGATTTTTTTCTATAACTCTATCTTTTAGTTCTGTTGCCTTTATTTTATTTCTTGCCACCGAAACTCCTATTGAATGTTTCAAAATATCAAACTCATCCTTTGAAAAGTTTGCAATATTGGTAAGATCTAATTGTTCTAGAGGTAAACTACTGATAATTGAATAAGGTTTTTGTCCCAGCAAATAATCTGTAGTAGTACCAAAGATATTTGCTAATTTCACAACGAATTCTAATCCTGGTTCTAACGTTCCATTCTCCCACCGAGAATATGTCCCTTGTTGAACTCCAATTAATTCCGATATTTGTACTTGAGTTAACTTTTTTGATTTTCTGAGAGTTTTTAACCTCTCTGAAAATTTATAATCCTCTGTATACATAATTCTCCTATAGATATTCTTATTCGTATATTTTTTCTTGACAAAATATTCTAAACGGTATAAAATAGAATTATTCCATAAGGAATATTTATTTTGAGATTAAATATTCCATTGAGAATATTATAGCATAAAAGGGGGTAAAAGCGTATGTAATTAGTAGTCGATTTTAAAAATTTTAATAAAGGAGGTAAGATTCGACAAAATAAAAAAATCTTGAAACAAATGTGCCGTTCGTTCCAAGATCAAAACATATTATGTAACAATTATACCACAGAAAACTCCTCAGTTGCACAAAAAAATTTCGGAGGTTTCACAAAAAGATGACCAATAAAGAGTTAGTCAATCAAATTTCTGGCCTAAACTCTACCTCTACTCTTAAAAATTGGATCCAACTGATTAAAGAGATAAGTGGCAAGGAATTTAAGAAAATTAAAATTCCTATCAGTAGAAATCCAAGAACTCATCAATTAAGTTATACAGTTGCCTATGACTTTACAGACGAAGACCTTAGACAATTTCAAAAGTTAGCTAACCTAAAACTTGAAATAGGTCT
>NZ_JUOS01000205.1 GCF_001075875.1 Streptococcus oralis | reverse complement strand
TACGACACAACAAGCACAAAACGTTTGCCAGACTGCTTGGATGTTTGGTCTGCAAAACGTATCAAAGAACAAGGTGCAGATGCTGTTAAGTTCTTGCTTTACTATGACGTAGATAGCTCTGACGAACTTAACCAACAAAAACAAGCCTATATCGAACGTATTGGTTCTGAGTGTGTGGCAGAAGATATTCCATTCTTCCTTGAAATTCTTGCTTACGATGAAAAGATTGCTGACGCAGGTTCTGCAGAATACGCTAAAGTAAAACCACACAAGGTTATCGGTGCTATGAAAGTCTTCTCAGATCCACGTTTCAACATCGATGTCTTGAAAGTAGAAGTTCCAGTTAACGTGAAATACGTTGAAGGCTTTGG
>NZ_JUOS01000204.1 GCF_001075875.1 Streptococcus oralis | reverse complement strand
TTTGTCTTCCAAGACTTCAATTTGTTAGATACGCTTTCTGTTAAAGACAATATCTTACTCCCTTTGGTATTGTCTAGAAAGCCTATTACAGAAATGATGAAAAAATTGGTCGTGACGGCCGAAAATCTTGGCATCAATCAATTGCAGGAGAAGTACCCTTATGAAATCTCTGGAGGGCAAAAACAACGGGTTGCAGTTGCACGGGCTATCATCACAGAACCAGAAATTCTTCTTGCGGACGAGCCAACAGGAGCTCTAGATTCTAAGTCATCTTCAGCCCTCCTTGATATCTTTGATCAAATCAATGAGCAAGGGCAAACCATTCTCATGGTGACCCACTCAACAGCAGCAGCTAGCCGTGCAAAACGTGTTCTTTTCATCAAGGACGGTATTCTCTATAATCAAATCTATCGTGGTGAAAAGACGGATCGTCAGATGTTCCAAGAAATCTCTGACACCTTGACTGTTATGGCAAGTGAGGTGAACTAGTATGTTTCGATTAACCAATAAGTTGGCCAT
>NZ_JUOS01000203.1 GCF_001075875.1 Streptococcus oralis | reverse complement strand
TCTTTCTCTCTTAAATAACTACTTCCATAAATAGTGAGTCAATAATCTTATTTCTCAGTCGTTGATTTCCCCGCCCCATTTGGTCCTAGAATCGCATTAAACGTTCCCTTTTCAAACTGTAGGTGAATATGATCAATCACTAGATGATTTCCATACCGTTTACTGATGTTTTTAGCGTGTAATATCATGTTCTCTCTCCTTTTTGACAGTATCAGTCTAGCAAAAAAGCCGTTTAAAAAACGGCCTTTTGGGATAAGCGGTCAAAATGAGAACCTAAGTGGCAAGATGAAAGTGACAAAAAGAAGAAGAAAATTTAATGCAACCATTCTTTTCCCCATTGATTCAAGTCCTTTAAAATCGGCATCAG
>NZ_JUOS01000202.1 GCF_001075875.1 Streptococcus oralis | reverse complement strand
TTTGATGATGGTACAGCTTTCGAGTATGTAAAGAGCCAATACGTCGGAGAACGTTTTGAGTTTTATCTAGAAAATAATTAGTTTTAACAATACTCTTGGAGTAAAATCAGATCTACTTTAAGAGTTTTTTTTATTTGGTTTGGATTAGAAAATGTTTTCCTTCTGAGAAAAATAGTAATCATACGAGTATTTTTCAAAGATTCGTGTTATAATAGTTAGGTTATATGGTCCCGATAAGGTGGTAGTGAAGGTCGTTTATCGATTCTCTACCAGTACTTTGTAACTCTATAACGAATATTTTTTAAGGGGGGACATTTTTATGTCAGAACGTAAATTATTCACGTCTGAATCTGTATCTGAGGGGCATCCAGATAAGATTGCAGACCAAATTTCAGATGCTATCTTGGATGCTATTTTAGAGCAGGATCCAGAAGCCCACGTTGCTGCTGAAACAGCTGTTTATACTGGTTCAGTTCATGTTTTTGGTGAAATTTCAACCAATGCCTATGTAGATATTAACCGTGTGGTACGTGATACGATTGCAGAGATTGGCTATACCAACACTGAGTATGGATTCTCAGCTGAAACAGTAGGAGTTCACCCATCACTTGTTGAGCAGTCACCAGATATCGCCCAAGGTGTTAATGAAGCCTTGGAAGTTCGTGGAAACGCAGATCAAGATCCACTTGATTTGATTGGAGCTGGAGACCAAGGTCTCATGTTTGGTTTTGCGGTTAATGAAACTGAAGAACTCATGCCATTGCCAATCTCACTCAGCCACAAGTTGGTTCGTCGTTTGGCAGAGCTTCGTAAGTCTGGTGAAATTAGCTATCTTCGTCCAGATGCTAAATCTCAAGTTACTGTTGAATATGATGAAAATGACCAGCCAGTACGCGTGGATACAGTCGTTATTTCAACTCAACACGATCCAGAAGTTAGCAATGAACAAATTCATGAAGATGTGATTAACAAGGTTATCAAAGAAGTGATTCCAGCTTCTTATCTTGACGACGAAACTAAATTCTTCATCAATCCAACAGGTCGTTTCGTTATCGGAGGACCTCAAGGAGACTCAGGTTTGACTGGTCGTAAGATCATCGTGGATACTTATGGTGGTTACTCACGCCACGGTGGTGGTGCCTTCTCTGGTAAGGATGCGACTAAGGTTGACCGTTCAGCTTCTTATGCAGCTCGCTACATCGCCAAAAACATCGTTGCAGCAGGACTTGCTAAGAAAGCAGAAGTGCAATTGGCTTATGCCATTGGTGTAGCCCAACCAGTATCTGTGCGTATCGATACCTTCGGTACTGGAACAGTAGCTGAAAGCAAGCTTGAAAAAGCAGCGCGTCAAATCTTTGACCTTCGTCCAGCAGGAATCATCCAAATGCTTGATCTCAAACGTCCAATCTACCGTCAAACAGCGGCTTATGGACACATGGGACGTACAGATATCGATCTTCCATGGGAACGCTTGGATAAGGTTGACGCCTTGAAAGAAGCAGTTAAATAAAGTAAAAAGGAGTTGATTTCAACTCCTTTTTTAGTTATTTATTGATAGTCTTTAAAAAAGCCCAGTTCCCAATGGATTTTGTGCCATATTCTAACTCCATAAAATCTAGCAATTCATAATCATTCTTTTTATAAAACGGAACATTTTTATCTGTACTGGTAATGAGCCCTAAGCGCTTGCAGCCCTTGGATTTGACATAAGGCTCAACTGCGTCTCTAAGAAAAGCACTGCCCACTCCTTGTCCTTTAACGGATGAATTGACTGCAAGGAGCATCAAATACCAGTCAAAGCTATTAGATTTTTTCAAATGTTTTTCGGAACGGTCTACTAAATCAAGATACTTCAGAAAATTTCGTGGGCTAATGTAGCGAAACAGTTTTATGACACCATTTAGCAAGTAAGATAGGATAGAAAAATCATTTTGTTGTAATAAGGCGACAGCTAGGATTTCTCCGTCTTGTTCAGCTACTAAACAGGTTTCTTCTTTGATATAGAGGCGAGTAAGGAGACTTTCCAATAGTTCTAAAAAAGCAGGATAGTTTTCAGGTTTCTTGAGATCATCTATGATTAGAGTTAAGAATGGATAGTCAAAGAAGCTATCGGCTATTACTTTTCCAATTTTTTGGTATTCGTCTAGCCTTGCTTTTCTGTATACTATTTTCTCCATTTATGAGCTCCTTTTTTAATGTTAGTAAATTATAATAGTAAAATTAATTGTTTTGATGATCAAGTACCGAGTTTTTACAAAAATATTGCCAAACTTAGTAAGTTGAAAGATTGTTAGAAAACTCTTTCTGTAACACTGAATCTGATTCTAGAATATAGGATTAGACAGACAAAGAACACTCTAAAAAGTTAGAATTTTTAGAGTGTTGTCCAAATATAGCTAAGTTTTATTTTGTTGGGATTGAGATTTCAATCAATTTTTCAGAGTAGAGGGTCTTGATATTAGCTTCATCGATATTTTGCTTTTCGATCTTGCGATTCAAGAAAAATTCTTGGATTTTTTCTATTTCTTGTTCGCGGATAGCACGATGTTTATTGGAAATGAGGATTTCATAATGAAGCGGTGCCTGAGTAAAGATAACATCAGTATTGCCTGCCGAGTAGACTTCTACGAGTGTAGCGTCGGTACTCTCCAGTTGGCTTTTAACAAGGTTTGAGTGAGAATTAGTAGTGTTGATGAGCTTCATAGGCTTTCCTCCTGTGTTTCTATTTCTATTATAGCACTTTTTGGAAAAATTGGAAAAGTTAATTTAAACTTGATGCTGTTTTTTCCAAGCTTCAATTGCCCATTTATGACTGCCACGCTTTAAGTTAGCAATGGATTCATCGATTGGGAACCAAGCTAGATGATTGAAGTCCTCCAAAGGTTTTTGGATTTCTTGATAAGAAGTAGCTTCGTAGAGATAGGCTGGATTGTAGTAGTAAGTATCACGATGGCTGGAATAGAAATACTCATCTGCCTGTCCATAATAAGTGCCAATCTCAGCTGTAAAACCTAATTCTTCAATTAGTTCTCGTTTGAGAGCTTCAAAATGATCTTCACCTGCTTCAATCTCGCCACCAGGCAAGAACCATGCACCATTTGGAGCTTGAACGAGGATAATCTTTTCATGTGCTGAGTCAGGGATGACTGCATAAACACCATATCTAGTTTTGTAGGTTACACCCTCTTTTTTTTCTCCAAAGGTTGGATTTGTCATAAATTTCTCCTTTATGTGTGCGCTTTCTTTCTATCATATTAAAGAATGCTCTTACTGTCAAGTAAGAACATTCTTTTAGTATGTGGAATTAGTCATTTGAGTCAACTGTTTCCAATTTATTTTTTGATTTAATCATGATTTTACCCTTGCTAGTCATGACTGCCTTGAGGTCTTTTTCACTTGGATTTTCAAGGTAGTAGTCCGTAATCGCATCTTCGATATAGTCTTGAATGGTACGACGTAGTGGACGAGCTCCCATTTTTGGATCATAACCAAGGTCTACAAGTTTTTCTTTAACCTTATCTGTTACATCCAAATGGATGTTATTGCTTGAGAGTCGTTTATTGACATCATCTAACATGAGATCAACGATTTGAAGGAGATTTTCCTTGCTGAGAGCCTTGAATTCGATAATACCATCAAAACGGTTCATAAATTCTGGACTAAAGAAGTTGCCTAATTCTCCAAGAACAGAGTTAGTACGGCCTTCTCTAGCAGCACCAAATCCAACACTAGCTTCTGCCTTACCTGTACCTGCATTTGAGGTCATGATAATGATGGCGTCTTTAAAGCTAACGGTACGACCTTGACCATCCGTTAAACGACCATCGTCCAAGACTTGAAGGAACATATGCATAACATCTGGATGGGCTTTTTCAACTTCATCCAAGAGGATCAGTGAGTAGGGGTTACGACGAACTTTTTCAGTCAATTGACCTGCTTCATCATAACCTACGTATCCTGGAGGGGCACCAACGAGTTTAGCCACGCTGTGTTTTTCCATGTATTCACTCATATCAAAGCGAATCATGCTATCAGCAGAACCAAAGAGTTCGATGGCTAGTTGTTTGGAAAGTTCTGTTTTACCGACACCAGTAGGACCAACAAAGAGGAAGCTACCGATTGGACGGTTTGGAGTACCGAGTCCAACACGGTTACGACGGATAGCCTTAGCAATCTTATCAACAGCATCATCTTGTCCAATAACATGAGCCTTGAGGTCATCTGCTAGGTTGATAAGTTGAGACTGCTCTTTTTCCTTAAGGTCACCAACTGGAATGTTGGTCTTTTGTTCGATGATGTGTTCGATTGTTTTTTCGCTGATGATTGGGGTATCCTGATCCGTTACCTTGGTCTTTTGCATTTCCTTATATTTGGCAATCTGGTCACGGAAGTAGGCTGCTTTTTCAAAATCTTCATCGCGGGTTGCTTGTGTCTTGAGATTTTCTGCTTCGATTAAGCGTTGGTCGATGACTTTAGGATCTACAAAATTCAAGGTTAAGTTCATTTTTGAACCAGCTTCATCTAGGAGGTCAATGGCCTTGTCTGGCAAGAAACGGTCTTGGATGTAGCGGTTAGAAAGAGTAGCAGCAGCTTCGATAGCCCCATCTGTATAATGAACGTGGTGGTAATCTTCGTATTTCTTTTGGATACCTTTGAGGATAATAATAGTCTCTTCCACAGTTGGTTCATCAACTTTAACAGGTTGCATACGGCGCTCAAGGGCGGCGTCTTTTTCGATGATGCGGTATTCATTGAGGGTAGTAGCACCTACTAACTGGAGTTCGCCACGAGCAAGAGCTGGTTTTAGGATATTTCCTGCATCCATATTCCCTTCTCCTGCTGAACCAGCACCGACAATCTCATGAATTTCGTCGATAAAGAGGATAACATCCTCGCGATCACGAATTTCTTCCATGAGTTTTTGCATGCGCTCTTCAAATTGACCTCGGATACCTGTTCCTTGAACAAGACTCACGACGTCTAAGCGGATGACTTCTTTCCCTTGAAGTTTGTGGGGAACATCACCGTCAACAATTTTCTGAGCTAAACCTTCGACAACTGCTGTCTTACCAACACCGGGTTCACCGATGAGGACAGGGTTGTTTTTTGTTCTGCGGTTGAGGATTTCAATGACACGGATAATCTCTTCATCACGGCCAATTACAGGGTCAATATTTCCACGACGGGCAATCTCAGTGACATTGATACCATATTCATCCAAGAGTCCTTTTTCCTGGATTGGTGGTGGGGTTTGGGCAGGACCACGATTTTGGGAACCATAGCCACCATTTCCACCGTATCCACCCCCTGACTGGGTTGGGGGGATATTGTTGTTATTAGAAGAAGGTCTAAAGTTGTTGAGATCGTTAAAGAAGTCTCCAAAGGGATCAAAATCACGGTTGTTTAAATCTGTAATGCCCTTGAATAAGCTATTGTTAGGATCTGTTTTGATAATTTTGTAGCAATTTTGGCAAAGATCGATTTGCTTTTGTTGTCCATTGAGATTGGTATAAAGATGAATTGTTGAGTCATTGATTTTACAGTTTTGACAGAGCATACCGCCACCTCATTTCTTTCTTAGTATTGACTAAATCTAAAAGGTCAAAAATAGTCAAACAAGTATATAATTTAATTATATCATGATTATTGGGCAATTCAAGCAAAAAGATTGGATACTAGCACTATAAATAGTAGAGCTCTAATCATGAGAAAATCTTGATAGTAAGAAAAAAATCCTATTTGTCATACAAAAAGGATTCTCGTTGGTGAAAGGCGGTGGGACAGAAATCGATAGACAAAGTCTCGATTTCGTAGTCCCAGCCCCGCGA
>NZ_JUOS01000201.1 GCF_001075875.1 Streptococcus oralis | reverse complement strand
AGGCCTCAGACAAGGCTCCATGGTCAGACAACGGTTCAGCTAAAAATCCCGCCCTTCCACCAGTAGAAAAATTGGGCAAAGGTCTCTACTTCTATGAAGTGGATTTGGCTGGCACTCAAGGCAAATCAGATAAAGAGTTGCTTGACCTCTTGAAACAAAACGGCACTCAAAGTTATAAAGCTACTATTAAAGTGTATGGTGCTAAAGATGGCAAGGCGGATTTGAGCAACCTCGTAGCGACAAAAGATTTGGATGTCAATTTGAATGGCTTAACCACTCCAGCTGAAGTGCAAAAAGGCGTAGCTGACAATACCAAAGACATAGTAGACGTTCCAGCTACTTACTTGGACAAGGCCAACTTCCCTGGCCCATTCACAGCAGGTGTCAACCAAGTCATTCCATATGAATTCTTCGCTGGTGATGGTATGTTGACTCGCCTTATCTTGAAGGCCTCAGACAAG
>NZ_JUOS01000013.1 GCF_001075875.1 Streptococcus oralis | reverse complement strand
ACCAGAGAAATACGTTGTTTCTGAAGAGAAATTCGATATCACAGGCGACAAGCTCGTTGATGATGATAAAGAGTTGGCAGACAAGTACGCAGATACCAATGCGAACCCATATGCGGACGATGCATCAAACAACGAAGCTCAAAACTTGAACACCAAGACTGTGAAACGTGGCGACAAGTTGGTTTACCAAGTATGGTTGGATACAACTAAATTTGACGCAGCTAACAAGGACAA
>NZ_JUOS01000200.1 GCF_001075875.1 Streptococcus oralis | reverse complement strand
TTAAAGCTATATTGTTGACCATCGATTTCTTTGGTTCCTGTAACCATCTCTCCATCTTTCGAATCAAGATAGTACCAATCACCAGCATATTTAATCCAGCCTTTTTTCAGTTCACCACTTGATGCATAATAGTACCATTTGTCATTTTCTTGTTTCCAGCCAGTAACCATAGCACCACTATCTTTAAAGCTATATTGTTGACCATCGATTTCTTTGGTTCCTGTAACCATCTCTCCATCTTTC
>NZ_JUOS01000012.1 GCF_001075875.1 Streptococcus oralis | reverse complement strand
GCTCAAAACACAGTTTTGAGGTTGTGGATAGAACTGACGAAGTCAGTAACACATATACGGTAAGGCGAAGCTGACGTGATTTGAATTTGATTTTCGAAGAGTATTAACTATTTGACTCCTGATTTATCTAGATCAAAAAGGCCGTAACTAGTTCTAGTCACGACCCTTTCTAATATAAGATCAAATTTCTCTATGAATTTCGTTGATTTTAACTATTTCATTGATCTTCTTTTTTCTTGCCCATGGCAAACATACCTAGGAGCATGCCTACAAGTCCTAGAGATGCAAGAGGAGCAACAGCTTCACTTCCTGTTTCAGGAAGAAGTTGCTGACGAGCAGCAGGGGCTTGATAAGTTTTATCTTGTGCCATAGCCTGAACCACAATTGACTGTTCTCCCTTATACTCTGAGACCTCATGGACAGCAGCTTCAGCACTGTTTACACCACCTACATACGCTGGAACTTCTCTACTCGCAGCTTCTAGCCCATTGACACCGCCTGTGTATTCTGGAACCTCTAACTTAGCGGCCTCTACTCCATTCACGCCACCTGTGTACTCTGGAACTTCTAACTTAGTAGCCTCTACTCCATTAACACCGCCTGTATATTCTGGAACCTCTAACTTCGCGGCCTCTACTCCATTGACATTGCCTGTGTACTCTGGAACTTCTAACTTAGAAGATTCCACTGCATTGACGCCACCTGTGTATTCTGGCACCTCTAACTTAGCGGCCTCTACTCCATTGACGCCACCTGTGTACTCTGGAACTTCTAACTTAGCGGCCTCCACTCCATTGACGCTACCTGCATACTCTGGAACTTCTAACTTAGCAGACTCTACTCCATTGACGCCACCCTCAAATTCTGGGCTTTCTGATGTAGTTGCTTCCTCACCATTGACGCCACCTTCAAAGGCTGAAGTGTCTGACTTAGCTGATTCTACTGCATTCACACCGCCTTCGAACTCTGGACTTTCTGACTTAGCTCCTTCCTCACCATTAACACCACCTTCGAATTCTGGACTTTCTGACTTAGCTCCTTCCTCACCATTGACGCCACCTTCGAATTCTGGACTTTCTGACTTAGCTCCTTCCTCACCATTGATGCCACCTTCGAATTCTGGACTTTCTGACTTAGCTCCTTCCTCACCATTGACGTCACCTTCGAATTCTAGACTTTCTGACTTAGCTCCTTCCTCACCATTGACGCCACCTTCAAAAGCTGGAACATCATGAATGACAGACTCCCCTTTTGAACTTTCTACTAGACTACCTTCTGGAACTTCATGGACCGCTGCTTCCTCGCCGTTCACACCACCTTCGAAGTCTAGAATCTCATGAGTGGCTGCTTCAGCACCATTGACACCGCCTTCAAATTCTGGGACTTCATTAATAGTTCCCGGTGGATTTTCTTCGACCTCTATTTCTGGAACTTCATGAATAGCGGCTACTTCGCCGTTCACACCACCTGAGAAGTCTGGCACATCATGAACGGCTGCTTCCTCACCGTTGATTCCACCTTCAAAGGCTGGATCCTCGTGAACTGTACCTTCACCATTGACTGCACCTGTAAATTCTGGAACTTCATGGATTTCTGCTTTTGCTCCATTTTTACCACCAGGAACTCCTGCACCTTCAAGACTTACAGGTAAATTATGCATGCTCTCAATTGCACCATCAATGATTTCTGTAATTTCTTGACCAATATCTTCCTTGTTAACTGCAAATAACAAGGTTTTTGAATCATACTGCGTCAAGAAGGTAGCAAAATTCCCATTTGCCAATTTAAGAACTGGTGGTTGATTCACCAATACTTCTGAATCAAATTCTAAAGCAATGACATTTTTGCTCATCTCCACAGCATTTTTCACAGTTGCTTTTGTTGGAGAAATTCTATCCTTGCTCAAGAAATCCCAGTTGAATTTCTTATAAGACAAGGTGTATTCATTTTGAGTGGCAGTCGCATGCTCATAAAGCAAGCCAAATTCACCATTTCCAAGATCTTGCAATGAGTTATAAGCAAATTTACCGCTTTGAATAGGATTGTGCTTGAGCCAAGTTAGATCCCCATTAGCTTCCACTTGTGCCAAGTGTACCAAACCATTGTAACGTCCTGGACCACCTGCGTTGCTGAGAACGATATATTCCTTACCGTCTTGTACCGTATGAATAGCTGACATTTGAACATAGACATCTTTGATATCCGCATAGCGCTTCACATCTTTTTCCCAAGTTGCTCCGCCATCCTTACTTGTTGCAACCTGCAAATCTCCTGTCAATCCACGCATGAAGAGTTTGAGGTCTCCATTATTCAACTGAACAACGGTTGACTCCGTATTTTGAGCACCTGGATTATTCATAGTTGAAGAGTGAATTGTTTGGTTACCTACTGGACGGTTATCATTGACAGCTTCACCTGCTTGCCATGTTTCACCATGGTCATCTGAGTAAATGACGCGTGAAGATTGAGAACCACTGAGGTATGATACGTTATTTGTCGTGTAGACTGGGATAACGAGACGACCTTTGTGAGGTCCTGAATGCAAGGCAATACCTGTACCAGGTCCTGTTCCTAAGAAATGCATCCAGTCCTTACGAATGCCGTATGTAATATCTTTTGGTGCGGACCAAGTTTTTCCATCGTCATCACTATAAGACATCCAGAGATAGTTGGTGTTTGAAACCCTAAAGATATTCTTGTCGCTATAATCAAAGTAGACGTTACCAATCAGTTCTTCACCTTTATACAAATCACCCTTATCACTATAGGCTGGTTGCTTAGGATCAACTACAACACGGTATTCTGTCTTTCTATTTTCAGGGTCAAAGACTTCACCATTTTCACGGATTGTATAACGTCCTGCATCACCTTGTTTGTACAAGACTTGGTATACCTTGTCCCCAATTTGTTCATAGGCTTGTGGTGCTTTTCCTGGAAGAGAAAATACAGCCTTACCTTCAAGGAACATATCATAAATTGAAAAGATTCTCTTAGTTTTCGGATCTTGGACTAGGGCCATGTCAATGTTGACTGGTGATGGCCATTCTGGATTCTTAGCATTCTCATTATCACGAGGATTTGAGATGACAATTCTATCTCCCCATGTTTTGCCCTTATCATCACTACGACGAACAACCATACCGATATCACCCCAGTCAGAGTGATGCAAGCGTCTCTCATCTGCACCAGCAATCAAGGTTCCTTTATCAGTTTTCAGCAGGGCTGGAATACGGTAGCTTGCAATACCATCTTTATTTGGCTTGCGGTTCTCACCACCTTCAAAAACGTCCAGTTTATCAGTAACTTCTGCTCCTTCAGGAAGTTTCTTCTCCAACTCTCCTCTTTCAAAAAGTTGGCTACGTTTTTTAACTTCTTCTGGAGTAAGAGTACGATCATAAACAGTTAGATTACGGACTTTAAGATTAGAACCCCAGAAGTTTTTACCTGTGCGTTTCGTTGTACCGATTTGCACATGGTTGACATCTGGCATGTCTTGGATGAAACGACCAGACTGAGGACTTGTGCGCGACAAGACACCATTTACATAGACACGAACTTGACCTTTTGGTTGGTCTGCATTTGGTCTTTCAACTGTGAAGGTTACAGAGTTCCACTCACCTGGCTTAATTTTCAAAGGAGCAGTTTTATAATCACCATAGAATTGGTTTCCATTTGCATCACGACCTTCAACGATAGCTGTGTTATCAAGGATGGCCATAGTGAAATACTCATTTACTTTGGTATCACTAGAAACTGAGAAAAGGTTGTAAAAACGTGGAGCAGATGCATCTGGTTTAAACTCCATATGAATGGTCGCATTTTGAAGTTTTTTAAGCTTATCGAGTTCCTCTTTCATGTCAACTCTTTGACCGTTTGAAGGATTCGTTTCAACATCTTCCTTCTCTATAACAGTATTGGCATTTTCCAACTCTCTTGCATAAAAGTCACGCGGAATGTTCCCAACTTCTTCTTCACTCTCTGTAGCTGGAGTTTCGTTTGATGCTTCTGTTTCTGTTGGTTTTTCAGACCCTGGGTTTGCTTGCAACTCTTCACGGCTCACTTCTGTTCCACTATTATTTACTGTGGTTACTTGGCCTGCAGGCTCCTTATCTAAATTAGCTAGACTTCCTGTCTCTACTTCCTTAGGCGATTCTGGTAAAGATTGCCCCGCTGTTTCACCATTCGTTGATGGCGCCTCTTGAGCCAAAGCTGGTGCAGCACCAAAAACAACCGCTCCAATCACTACTGAAGCTGCTCCAACTGCAAATTTCCGAATTCCATATCTCTGTTTTCTATTAAAATCTCTCTGATTCATGTGTTCCCTTCCGTTATTTTTTAAAAAATAAAGCGCTTTCTTTTTTGCTTAAAATTTTTAGCCTTTCAGACTAGCTGCAAATAAGAAACTGTATTATTGAATGAAATTGCCATTCTTTGTAGATGAAATGCTGTTGCTCTTCTATAAATTCCAAGTTAAAAGATTCGCAACTAGCTATACTCCTTTCATTTTTTATCTTAACCATATTATATAATAAATATTCTAAATTTTAGACTTCATAATCTATAATAGATTTTACTTTCAAAGATATTTAGAAGTTTCAAACTACCTGAAACTACTTTCTCATTATCTAGGTCACATAAAGAAAAGCCTGTAGTTCATTCGAAACTACAGAGCTTTTTTTCAATTTTTAGTGACCAAGATATGTAAAGGGGATCTCACTACCACACAACCAATTGTAAACTTGATCATTGACATGAACATTCATGGCCTCATGAGCGTATTCAGGCATGATACGATAACTCTTTTCACAAGTCAAACGGTTGTAAATAGCAAACTGAGTGATTGGATAGCAGACATCATCATCAAGCCCAGTAATCATTCGAACTTCCCCCTTAATGCGATGAGCAATATTTTTTACATCTATATAAGCGAGCGTCTCCATAATCTGCTCTTCTGTCTCATGGAATGGATCATGGAACTTAAAGTAACGAAAGAGTTCATCATAGGCTTCGCTGGTATTGCCAATCTCTAGCACTCTTCTAAAGTCTGATAAGAATGGATAAATAGCAACTGTACGCTTGATACGTTGATTTAGCCCCGCAGCCACTAGAGCTAGTGCCCCTCCTTGAGAAGCTCCATAGCTTGCTAATTGCCCCTCATCCACTTGTGGGAAGCTAGCTACAATTTCAATCAATTGATAAATATCTAGATAGATATCCTTATAGAAGAGTTGCTCTTTTCCTTCTACTGCACCACGAATGATTTGGCCCTTAACTGTATTTCCGAGAGGTGAGCGCAAGCCATCTTGTGAGTATCCAGATTGTCCACGAACATCCATCGATACGACACCATAACCAGCTACTGTAAAAGCTAGCATATCTGTCCAATCCCAGCAACGTCCCATATAGCCATGGAAGTGGAAAATGACAGGTACTTTCTTTTCTGATTTTGGTAAGACTATACGCGCATAAACAAGGCCATCACGGGTACCTTTAAAGCTTAACTCATAACACTTCACATTTGGAATATGAAAATCACGTTCCTCTAGTTGATAATCTGGCAAGACCGAAACCTTATCAATCTCTCCATCCCAAAAAGCATCAAAATCATGAGGAACTTCATCCCTTCCTTTGTATGTTTTCATTTCTTCTATTAGTGCTGGATTTCTCATAAACCCCTCCTTAATTTTGTAACCGTTACCATAACTCTAGCACATATAGGTAGGCTTTGCAAGATTGATTTTTAAATAGAAAGTGATTTTAATTTTGAAGATTCATAAAAGCTTATCTGAAAGTAGTTTTATCCATTCCATTCTGCATAGATTCAATACACTTTCAAAGAAAACAGCTTCTTTGATCTCTCATCCAAGAATCATTGAAGACTAGTATTAGCATGTTCTCGGGTATATAGTTGTCTATCTTTAAACTAGTTTTTTACAAAAATAAAAAAGTTTCATAATCTTAATAGAATTGTTCTATCAAGATTACAAAACTTTTTCTTATTTCAAATCTTTTTTATAGCGTTCCAACTCAGCTTGGTTTGCCCAAACATAGTGACCTGGACGAATTTCTACCATAGAAGGTTTATCAGTTTCGTAGTCATGTTGATCTGGATCATAGACTTTCAAAACTTTTTTACGTTCCAAGATTGGGTCTGGAATAGGAACAGCTGATAGAAGTGCTTGCGTGTATGGATGAACTGGATTATTAAACAATTCTTCAGTTTCAGCCACTTCAACAATAACACCCTTATAAATTACCGCAATACGATCAGAAATGAAACGAACTACTGACAAATCGTGGGCGATAAAGAGATAGGTCAATCCTAATTCTTTTTGGAATTTCTTGAGCAAGTTCAAAACTTGGGCACGTACTGAAACGTCCAAGGCTGAAATTGGCTCATCCGCAATAACGAAGTCAGGTTGCATAACCAAGGCACGGGCAATCCCGATACGTTGACGTTGTCCACCTGAAAACTCATGTGGGTAACGTGTCAAGTGTTCAGCCAAAAGTCCCACTTCACGAATGATATTTTGAACTTTTTCTTTTCTTTCTTCTTCATCTTTAAACAAATGATAGTTATAAAGACCTTCAGAAATGATATAGTCAACTGTTGCACGTTCATTCAAACTTGCAGCAGGGTCTTGGAAAATCATTTGGATACGACGAATTAATTCTGAAGCTTGTTCACGTGATTTTTTACCATTAATTTTTTTACCTTCAAAGATGATATCACCTTTGCTGGTATCATTTAGACCGATAATAGCACGACCAATTGTTGTCTTACCACTACCAGACTCTCCAACAAGTGAGAAAGTTTCTCCTTTGTTGATAAAGAAGTTCGCATTTTTAACAGCGACAAACTTTTTGCTTCCTTCACCGAAGGAAATTTCTAAGTCTTTAATTTCTACTAATTTTTCAGACATTTCCTTCCTCCTAGTCCTCAAGATGTGTAAAGCCCATCTTTTCACGAATCTTGTCGTGTAAATCTGCAATCACCGATGGTTTTTCAACTTTTGGAGCTTGTTCATGAAGCAACCATGTCTTAGCCCAATGAGTATCAGATACTGCAAACTGAGGTGCTTTTTCCTCGAAATCAATCTTCATAGCATAATCTGAACGAAGAGCAAAAGCATCTCCCTTCAATTCAGTATAAAGCGATGGAGGTGTTCCAGGGATTGAGTACAATTCACCTTTGTCATCCGCAAGTTGAGGCAAGCTCGACAAGAGGCTCCATGTATATGGATGACGTGGGTCGTAGAAGATTTCTTCAACAGTACCATACTCGACGATTTCACCAGCATACATAACCGCAACTTTATCAGCGATACTTGCTACTACACCTAGGTCGTGGGTGATAAAGATTGTTGTAAAGTGGTATTCGTGTTGAAGTGACTTCAACAAATCAATAATCTGTGCCTGAATGGTCACGTCAAGGGCTGTTGTCGGCTCATCACAGATAAGAATGTCTGGACGACAGGCAAGAGCAATAGCGATAACGATACGTTGGCGCATTCCCCCAGAATATTGGAAAGGATACTCGTCGAAACGTTTCTCAGAGTCCGGAATACCAACTTTATTCATATAGTCAATAGCCATCTCTTTAGCTTCTTGAGCAGTCTTGCCTTGGTGTTTAACAATAACTTCTGTGATTTGACTTCCGATTGTCTTGATTGGGTCTAGACTGGTCATCGGATCTTGGAAGATAGTTGCAATCTTCGCACCACGAATGCTTTCCCATTCTTTATGAGAAGATAAGGTTGTCAAATCTTGTCCACGGTAATTAATACTTCCTTGTGCAATGCGACCATTTTCTTCCAACATTCCTGTGAATGTTTTTGTCAAAACTGATTTACCTGAGCCTGACTCCCCAACTAAGGCGAGGACCTCTCCCTCAATCAAATCGATGGAGACACCTCGAATAGCTGTCAAAATCTTGTCACGAACATCAAATTCCACGACAATATCTTGAGCAGTCAAAATTACATTTTTTCCTTTTATCATGTCTACTCCTATCTATGTGTACGTGGATCACTAGCATCCGCTAGGTTTTGACCTACTACGAAAAGGGACAAGGATACCAAGACCAAAGTTGTCAATGGAATCCAGAAGAGATATGCATTGGTTGTTACGTTCTGAGAATAATCTGAAATCAAACGTCCCAAACTTGGTACTGTGATTGGCAAGCCAAGTCCAAAGAATGATAGGAAAGCTTCATATGAGATAAAGGCTGGAAGCATTTGCGACGTACTCGTAACAATAACAGATACCAATTGGGGCATAATGTTTTTCATAATAATTTTGTAACTTGGTGTTCCCAAGGTACGTGAAGCAAGGTTGTACTCTAAATCACGGTAACGTAACATTTGGATACGAATTGAATGGGCAACACCAATCCAAGTGGTTACACTCATGGCAAAGATCAAATTCCAGAAACCTGCACCGATAGAGTAAGTCAAAACAATAACGATCAAAAGTGATGGGATATTGTTGATAACGTTGTAGACTTCCATCATGATACGGTCAACTGATTTTGAGATCCCCCAAATTCCACCAATAACAACACCGATAAAAAGGTTGACAAAGGTCGCAATGACAGAAATCAAGATAGAGTTACGAGCTCCAAACCAGACACCATCAAAAAGAGATTTACCATTACTATCTGTACCAAACCAATGCTCAGCATTTGGTTTAATGTAACGAGCGCTAAAATCATTTACCTTACTTACATCATTGAAGTCAAAATCAGAGAACATTGGGTAAATGAAACTCATCAAAACAATTGCAATCAAGATACCTAGCATGATTACTGTTGATTTCTTCTTCAAAAACTGTCTAAAGACAGAACCCCAGTATGAGTAGGCAGGAGCATCAATTGCTTCAGAGGCATAATCATCACGTTTTACAAACTGAAATTTTTCATTACTAATTGTAGACATTATTTGCCTCCTTTCTCTGTCAATTTAATACGTGGGTCAATAATGGTCATCCAAATATCTCCAATAAGGTTTGAGAAGATTGAAACACAAGTGAAGATAAAGACGAGACCAACTACCATATTATTGTTTGAAGCCTTTACAGAGTCGATCAACATTTTACCCATACCTGGGAAGGCGAAGACTGTTTCAGTAAGAGTTGCTCCACCAATAACACCAATGATAGAACCTGGGATACCAGAAACGAGTGGTACCATAGCATTTTTAAAGATGTGCTTGTCAGAAATTTCTTTCTCAGACAAACCTTTAGCACGAGCAAAACGAACGAAATCTTGTGATTGCAAGTCAATCATATAACGGCGAATCCAAATTGCCATAGTAGGTGCTCCTAGCAAGCCCAGAATCACTGCAGGAAGGACATAAGAACGCCAATCACCAGCACCCAAGATTGGGAATGAGTCTGGGAAGCCGATTGAAGAACCAATCAAACGAATAATATAGACTAGGGCAATCGTTGGAAGAGCCAACAAGAAAGTTAGAGTCCCTGTAGCGAAACTATCGATCCAAGTGTTTTTGAAACGAGCCATTGCTGAACCAAGAGGAATCGCAATCGCATATGAAATCGCAAGACCAATCAAACCAGTGATAGCAGAACTTGCAATCATAGATGGGTACTGATAGTTGCTCTCAGTAGCTGTATATGGATCATCTTTACCGTAGTTCGCTACTTCACGAGCATCAGCTTGACTCGGAGATTTATAAGTTCTTGAGTAAATATTAACTGATGATGTTTTCTTACCAGTTGGGAATTGAACTTCAGAAGTCTTGGTTTGTCCTTGTCCTTGTGTAATAACTTGAAGAACAGGAGTATTGGCATAAGTTGGATAAGAATCTCCTAGGTTCAAGTTGACAAAGTTTTGATGGACAAATGGGAACTGACTATTGAAGTACAAGAGGTATTTATGTTTAGTACCTGAACCCACAAGAGACCAACCGATAGCAGGGTCATTCTCAAAGCGCAAATAACGCTCTAAGTTAGGATTCTCAGGGTCTTGAATCTTGTTTGTATGGTCAATATCAAGCAAGTTTGCATAGAATTTGAACACACGCTCAAAAATAGGAATTTCACGTGTAGCGTAGAATTGTCCACTCTCTGTAAACTCACCTAGAGTCCAACCATTACCAAGTTGTTGGATATATTTTTCATAGATTGCTTTATTTGTATCATTTGCATCTACTGTAACAGAAGAGTCAATGCTACTAGCTTTTTCCTGCAACTCTTTCGTATCGTAATATTCGATATAACCCATACGCTCAAAGACAGTATTTTCATAGTTATCTCGTTTATCAGCTGTTGTCGCAATTTTATTGTAGTTAGTATCTTGTTTGAAGATCAACTTCCGTGGAACCATCGTATAGATGATTGTGTAAATCAAGGTCGTTACTAGGAAAATAGAAACCAACGACCGCAAGATACGCATAAAAACATATTTTTTCATATTATTTCCTTTAAAATCCCAAAAGAACCTTCTCCTTTAGGAGAGAAAGTTCTGATGAGCATTATTTATTTCACATGACTCGCTAACTCTTTTTGAGCTTTTTCGTTTGATTCAGCTTTTTCTTTGAGCCATTTTTCACGAGCTTCTTTGTACTCTTTGGTTGTTACAGTGTTAGCTTGCAATTTAAGGTACTTGAAGTATACATCTGAACCTTTATCACCAGATTGAGTGTAAGAGGCTGAGAATGGTACTACACGAGAAATAACTGGTGCTGCTCCTGAAGATGACATAACTGGAAGGAAGAGTGAGCTATCTGTCAACCAAGCTTGAGCTGCTGCATATTTCTCATAACGTTTGTTAAGGTCACTTGTTTCACTAGCTGCATCATCAACTAATTTGTCGTAATCTTTCAAACCAACTTGAGCAACCGCTGGGTTTGATGGATTGTCATAGCCCATGTAGGTTTTAGTTGTTTCACTATTAGTTGATTTCAAGATATCAAGGTAAGTCGATGGATCATCATAGTCTGGATTCCATCCAACAGCACCTGAAAGGTCCCAATCTTCTGCTGCAGCACTAGCAGCGTAGTACGTGATATTGTGTAATTCATCCGTAGTGATTTGTTGGATATCGATAACTACATTATCTGTACCCAAAGCGGTCTCAACAGATTGTTTGAATGATTGGATACGAGCGATATAGTTTTTAGATGTTTGGTCAACTGGAATATCCAAGTGGATTGGGAATTTCACACCATCTGCTTCAAGGTCTTTTTTAGCTTTAGCTAGTTCTGCTTTAGCTTTATCAGCATTGTAAAGTCCATCTTGAGCATCCGCAAAGTTTACATCTTTCCACTCATCACCATAAGAAACAACTTTCTCAGTGACCAAGTCACCAAATGTTTTTTCACCTGCTGAAACAAATTCTGGTTTTACGAAGAGGTTACGGACAGCAAGGGCTGCTCCATCCTTACCATTTAGCTGAGCTGAATAAGCAGTACGATCAAAAGCAAAGTTCAAAGCTTGACGGAAGTCTTTGTTGAGAAGGGCTTTCTTAGTAGATGTTTTTTCTTCGTCAGTTGTTTTTGATGTGTACTTATAGCTTTGACGGTCAATATTAACACCCAAACCAGCAATACCAGCTCCTTGTGGAGTATAGTAAATATTGTCTTTATATGTTTCTGCTACCTTAGAATAGTTTGAGCTAGTAGGGAAGAGACGGGCATAACTGTATGCACCATTTGTAAAGTTACGCTCAAGTGACTCTTGGTCTGAACCATCATAATAAGCAAGTGTTACAGTATCGATGTGAACATTATCTTTATCCCAATACTGTTCATTCTTCGCAAATTCGATAGAAGACTTAGCCGTCAACCCTTTAAGCAAGAAAGGTCCATTGTAAAGCAATGATGTTGGGTCTGTTGCCTTACCAAAGTCTTTACCTTTTGATTTTTCAAACTCTGCGTTCAAAGGCCAGAAGATTGCGTAAGACAATTTAGAGTTCCAGTATGGTTCTGGTTGGTTCAAAGTGTATTGAAGAGTGTAATCATCAACAGCTTTTACACCTACAGCAGAGAAGTCTGTATTGTTCCCTGATACATAGTCAGCCAATCCTTTAACAGAATTTTGTGCTAGGTAAAGAGCGGCTGATTTATTGTCGGCTGCGTGTTTCAAACCTGTAACAAAGTCATTTGCAGTTACTTCTGCATATTCTTCACCATCAGATGTGAGCCATTTTACACCTTTACGAATCTTATAAGTGTATGTTAATCCATCTTGAGACACTGACCAGTCTTCAGCGACTGCAGGAGTAAGGTTACCATACTTATCATTTGTAAAGAGTCCATCGATACCATTTGAAGTAGCAACTTTTGTACTTTGTTTCCCAGAGATAAGGTAGTCCAATGTTTCTGGGTCAGCAGTATAAGTATAGCCATAGGCTTTTGGTGCTTCAGCATTTGATGATTTTGAAGAACCACAAGCTGCGAGAACGCCTGTTGCGAGTAGGGCAACCCCTGCTACCGCAAAAATCCGACTTTTTTTCATGTTTAGTTAACTCCTCTATATAAAATTAATGAGATACTGTTAATTATACCACACTCCCTTTCAAAAGTAAACGAATTTTCAGAATATTTTGTCGCATGCCTTTTGAAAGCAGGAAAACTTACATTTTCAGAAAAGAAACTATTGACGAGATTTAATTTAAAAGGTATAATAATAAAAGTTAAGGCGGTATAGCCAAGTGGTAAGGCACGGCTCTGCAAAAGCTTGATCGTCGGTTCAAATCCGTCTACCGCCTCTATATTATCGAAGGCTCCCACAGGAGTCTTTTTCTTTTAACTACTAGAAAAGCTTTATCAGTTCTGCTCTGATAAAGCTTTTGTTTTATTCTGTTTCTTCTTCTGATTCAAGTTCTTGAATTTGAACCTTAAGCTTGGTTACACGTCCATTTTTGACCTTATCATTAGTTAGGGTGATATGCTTATTGCTACTTTCTAACTCATAGCTAAGTTTTTCTGATGTTGGAATAGTTCCCACACCGGTCAAATAGTAACCAGCGATTGTATCTACATCATCACTTTCAAGTTCAACATCAAAGTAAGCATTAAAGTCATTTAAATTCATTGTTCCTTGGACGATATAGGTATCTTCGCCAATTGTATAAACATAAACTTCAGCTCGGTCAGTTTCATCATCAATTTCACCAACAATCTCCTCAAGGAGATCCTCCAGCGTAACTAGACCAGCCATACCTCCATACTCATCCAGAAGGATAGCCATCTGTCTTTGAGTATTTCTAAACTCTTTTAATAAATCATCCACAAAAATAGTTTCAGGTACAAAGAGTGGATCTTGTAAGATTCGCCTCCAGACAATATTGTCAAACCCGCTGGCAAAGGCTTCTTTAAGGAGACTCTTAGTATGAATCAATCCAATAACATTGTCCTTATCTCCATCATAAACAGGAATCCGAGAAAAATTCTGTTTTAAGATACTTTGGATAATGGTTTGAGTGTCATCCTGAATATTTACCATGAAAGCATCGGTTCGAGGAACCATGACTTCACGTGCCATGAGCTCGTCTAGCGAGAAAATCCCTTGTAACATTTCAATTTCATCAGCATCCAAGGTTTCTTCACTCTTAGACAACATGTACTCAATCTCATCACGAGTCATTTTTTCATCTGCATCGTCAAATGTCATCGGTGTCAATTGACTCAAGAGATTAGTTGATGCTGAGAGCATCCAAACGAAGGGACTCACAATCTTACCAAGAGCAATAATAAACGGTACTGTTCGGATAGCCAAGGCATCCTTAAGATTTAGAGCAATTCGCTTAGGATAAAGCTCACCAAAAACAATAGAAATATAGGTCAAGAAAGCTAATGATAAGAAGCTAGCTACCGCATAGGCAGTTTCGCTATTTCCCATCCAAGAGGCGATCAACTCTCCAAGTGAATCTGCTAGTTTAGCCCCTGACAAGATCGTAATTAAGGTGATACCAACTTGAATGGTTGATAAAAAGTGATTGGGGTTTTCAAGTACCTTTAGTAAACGGATATAGCGTTTATCTCCCTCTTCAGCTTTTTGCTCAACACGTGAACGACTAAGTGAAACCATGGCCATTTCTGTTGCAGAGAAAAAGGCATTTAAAAAGGTCAAAACAACTAATAAAACAAATTGCAGTAACAAATCCTGACTGCTCGGGTCTTCCATTTTCCTTCTCCTAAAAAG
>NZ_JUOS01000199.1 GCF_001075875.1 Streptococcus oralis | reverse complement strand
CGTATATGTGTTACTGACTTCGTCAGTTCTATCCACAACCTCAAAACTGTGTTTTGAGCAGCCTGCGGCTAGCTTCCTAGTTTGCTCTTTGATTTTCATTGAGTATAAGTTTGAGATAAAGTTCATTAAAAAAACGATTCAACCGAATGAAGCAATTTTCTGTTTGAAAAAATCCAAAGTACCCGAAAGTAGTTTCAAATGTCTGAGTTTAGGTTTCAAAAACTGAAAGTGAAATCTGTTCTATATTCATCTATCTTAAAATAGGGTAATTTATTATATAATGAGAATAAGATAAAATTTGAAAGGAGTAGGAGACTCTAGTTAACGATGGGTCGTTAAGTGAGAGAAAATTTGAAAGAGCGAGTGTAACCATTCGTGAAAAAGTAATTTTTGTTAGTTAGTCAGATGGCTAAAAATTTTAAGCAAAAAAGAAAGCGCTTTATTTTTAAAAATGAAAGGAAGAAAGATGAAGCATAATCAGTTGGAGAGAAAACAACGATACGGAATTCGCAAATTTACAGTAGGAGCCGCTTCAGTAGTGATTGGAGCAGTTGTTTTTGGTGCATCGCCGGTATTAGCACAAGAAGCAACAACTACCAATAAGGAGACGACAGAACTAGGAGTAGAGAAGGAACAGGCAGAAAAAGCAGTAGATACTGAAAAGAGTGCGACAGAGTCTAATGGGGTAGATACAGTCACACATGCATCTACAGAAGCACATACTGGAACAGAGACAACTGCAACGGCAGAAACAACTGCAATAGCAGAAACGGCAGAAGCAACTAGAGAAACCGAAAAAGATCCAGCTGCGCTTCCACGTGATTACTATGCTAGAGAGTTGGAAAATGTCAATACTGTTCTTGAAAAGGAAGATGTAGAGACTAATGCTGCAAATAGCAATAGAATTGATCTGACAGAGCAATTGGAAAAACTGAAACAGCTTCAAAATGCGACCATTCATATGGAGTTCAAACCAGATGCTTCTGCACCAGCATTTTACAACCTTTTCTCAGTCTCAAGTGATAAGGTTCGAAATGAATATTTCACCATGGCTGTTTACAACAACGTTGCCTTGATTGAGGGCCGCGATCAAAACGGCGATCAATTTTATGATAGATACACAGACGCACCATTAACTGTCAAACCAGGTCAGTGGAACTCAGTAACCTTTACAGTTGAAAGACCAAGTGCAGATTCTCCAGATGGGCAAGTTCGTCTCTATGTAAACGGAGTTTTGTCACGAACAAGTAAGAAATCAGGACGCTTTATCAAAGATATGCCTGATGTGAATCATATGCAAATTGGTACCACAAATCGTGCAGGAAGTATGGTTTGGGGGGCAGGTTTACAAGTTCGTAATCTAACTGTTTATGATCGTGCCTTGAGTCCAGAAGAAGTTCAAAATCGTAGCTACCTCTTTGAAAGATCCGAATTAGAGAAAAAGCTTCCAGAAGGAGCTGAGATAACAGATAAAAAGGATGTCTTTGAAGCTGGTAAAAATGGGCAATCAAATCCAGATGGTATTAATAGCTATCGTATTCCAGCCCTCCTTAAGACTGACAAGGGAACTCTGATTGCTGGAGCTGACGAACGCCGCTTGCACCACTATGACTGGGGAGATATCGGTATGGTCGTCAAACGAAGTGAAGATCAGGGTCAAACATGGGGCGATCGTATCACACTTACGAATCTACGCGACAATCCAAAAGCTACTGATCCATCTGTTGGTTCACCAGTAAATATCGATATGGTTTTAGCTCAAGATACTGAAACCAAACGAATCTTTTCAGTCTATGATATGTTCCCAGAAGGAAAAGGTATCTTTGGGATGTCAGCTGAAAAAGAGGAAGCTTATAAAGAAATTGATGGGAAAACCTACCAAATTCTCTATCGTGAAGGAGAAAATGGGGCCTATACTATTCGTGAAAATGGTGTTGTCTACACACCAGATGGTCAGGCAACGGATTATCGTGTTGTTGTAAATCCTGTCAAGCCGGCTTATAGCGATAAAGGTGATCTTTATCAGGGTGAGCAGTTACTAGGAAATATCTACTTTACAAGTAATAAAACTTCTCCATTTAGAGTTGCTAAAGACAGCTACCTATGGATGTCTTACAGTGATGATGATGGTAAAACTTGGTCTGCACCACAAGATATTACTCCAATGGTCAAAGCTGATTGGATGAAATTCTTAGGTGTGGGACCTGGAGTGGGAATTACCCTTCAGAATGGACCTCATAAAGGTCGGATTGTCGTCCCTGTTTATACGACAAACAGAACAAACCACCTCAATGGTTCTCAATCATCTCGGATCATCTACTCAGATGACCATGGTAAGACTTGGCATATGGGTGGCGGTGTCAATGATAACCGTACACTTTATGATGGTACAGTAGTTGATTCAAGTAACATGAACAATTACTATGCTCAAAACACGGAGGCTTCAGTTGTTCAGCTGAACAATGGTCAGTTGAAACTCTTTATGCGTGGTTTGACAGGTGATTTGCAGGTTGCGACAAGTTATGATGGTGGTATTACATGGGACAACTATGTAGCACGCTATGATGTGCCAGATGTTTATGTTCAAATGGCAGCGACTCATACGGTTCAAGATGGTAAGGAGTATATCCTTCTAGCAAATGCCAATGGCCCAGGTCGTAAGAATGGTTACATTCGAGTGGCTCGTGTAGAAGAAGATGGCGAGTTGACTTGGCTGCATCATCATTTGATTCAAGAAGGGGAGTATGCCTATAACTCACTTCAACAGATCGGACCAAAAGAATTTGGTCTCTTGTACGAACATCATGAAGCTGGAGGCAATCCTTATACTCTATCTTTCAAGAAATTCAACTGGGATTTCCTAACGAAGGAAAGAATTTCTCCTAAAGAAGCCAAAGTTAAAAATGTTATTGAAAAATGGCCAGGAATTCTTGCAGTAGAATTTGATTCAGAAGTTTTGGTTAACAAAATCCCAACACTTCAGTTGGCAAATGGTAAAAAAGTAAACTTCATGACCCAGTACGATACGAAGACTCTTCTATTTACAATAGATAAGTCAGATCTTGGTCAGGAGATAACTGGACTTGCTTCTGGAGCTATCGAGAGTATGCACAACCTTCCAGTGAGTCTTGAAGGAGCAGGTATTCCTGGAGCGGCCAACGGTAGTGAAGCTGCTGTTAACGAAGTACCAGAATTCACAGGTGGTGTTAATGGTGTAGAAGCTGCGACTGCTGAAATTCCAGAATTTACAGGTGGAGTCAATGGTAGTGAAGCAGCTGTAACGGAGCTCCCAGAGTATACTGAACCTATTGGTACAGTAGGTGAAGAAGCAGCACCGATAGTAGAACTTCCAGAATTTGCAGGTGGTGTCAATGGTGTAGAAGCAGCTGTTAACGAAGTCCCAGAATTTAGTGGTAGTGTGAATGCAGTAGAATCAGCTAAGTTAGAACTTCCAGAATTTGCGGGTGGTGTCAATGGTCTAGAACCAGCTGTTCATGAAGTCCCAGCATTTACGGGCAGTGTGAAGAATGACGTCGCACCGACAGAAAAACCAGGATTTGTAGGCGATGTCAAAGGTTCAGAAGGAGCAGGCCATAAAGATCCAGATCACAAAGGTCAGCAGTCTATTGTATCACAGGCTATGTCACAAGATAAGACCTATCAAGCACCTGCAGTTCGTCAAGATGTTCTTCCTAAGACAGGAAACGAAGATGACTCTGTCATTGCCTCAGTAGGACTTGTGGGGATGCTCCTTGGTATGTTTGCTTTGGGGAAGAGAAAAGAAGATTAGTCAAATCGTTAAAATTGAAGGTTTCCTTAGTGAAACTAAATCTTATACTCAATGAAAATCAAAGAGCAAACTAGGAAGCTAGCCGCAGGCTGTACTTGAGT
>NZ_JUOS01000198.1 GCF_001075875.1 Streptococcus oralis | reverse complement strand
AGCACCAGCTGAATCAACAGATGTTCAAGGTGCCACTCAAACAGGTAAGCCGGTATTTACTGAAGGTAATAGCCGTGTGCCAATGAACGATGATGTTCCAGCAACATTTGATGATGGCTCAACTACCAAGTCAGTTGATGGCGTTGGTACCTACACAGTAGCAGGAGACGGTACTGTTACATTTGTTCCAGAACCAAGTTTTACAGGAACAGCGCCAGCGGTTACAGTCGTTCGTGAAGATATGAACGGAACCAAAGCTTCAGCGACTTACACACCATCAGTAACACCAATTACAGTGACTCCTACAGACAAGGTTTCTGCGGATATTCAAAACGTTTCTCAAACCCAAACACCAACCTTTGATTTGAGTAATGATAAGACTGCTGAAATCACAAGCAAGAAATTGGTGGATCCAGCAACTGGTCAACCAACTGATGAAACAACAGTGACAGTAGCAGGTGAAGGAACATATACAATCGATCCAACGACTGGAGCGGTAACCTTTACTCCTGAAAAAGATTTTGTAGGCACTGCACAAGGAGTAACTGTTCAAGCAACTGCTACAATTACAAATGCCAACGGTAAGACTGCAACAATTACATCTGCTGCAACCTACACACCAACAGTTGTAGCGGCTGTTCCAACAGCTCAACCAGCTACATCTAAAGATATCCAAGGTGCCACTCAAACAGGCACACCAACCTTCGCAGGAACAACTGTTCAAGTGAATGGTGAAGATAAAGCTATTACGATCAAAGATAATAGCTACACGCTTTTGGATAATGATGGCAATGAAGTGACAAGTACACCAGCTTATGCTGCTAATGGTACAACGCCAATCGGTACATTCACTATCGATCCAGCAACTGGTACTGTAACATTCACACCAACTGATAAATCATACACAGGTGCTGTAACACCAGCCAAGGTTCAAGCTGAAAGCTCAAACGGTATCAAGGTGGATACAACTTACACACCAGAAATTGTTCCGGTAACCCCAACAGCTACTCCAGCTGAATCAACAGATATCCAAGGTGCCACTCAAACAGGTAAACCTGTATTCACTGAAGGTGACAGCCGT
>NZ_JUOS01000197.1 GCF_001075875.1 Streptococcus oralis | reverse complement strand
TTCTTCAAGATTTTCTTGAGTGACTGTCTTAGAAGCAACACTTCCTTTATCAGCGTAGTAGCCTGTCAAACCAGGTGTTGGAACTGCATCATAGTTATCCTTATTCGATGCCCATGGAGTAGATGAGAGAACTTCACCTGTTACCTTATCAAGCGTCAAGGTACGTGTCCATTGTGCATTTTGAACATTGTCAGCTGGGGCAGTTGCCTTACCGTCT
>NZ_JUOS01000196.1 GCF_001075875.1 Streptococcus oralis | reverse complement strand
CTAGGAAGCTAGCCGCAGGTTGCTCAAAGCACTGCTTTGAGGTTGTAGATAGAACTGACGTAGTCAGCTCAAACACTGTTTTGAGGTTGTAGATGGAACTGACGAAGTTAGCTCAAAACACTGTTTTGAGGTTGTAGATGGAACTGATGAAGTCAGCTCAAAACACTGTTTTGAGGTTGTAAATAGAACTGACGTAGTCAGCTAAAAACACTGTTTTGAGGTTGTAGATGGAACTGACGTAGTCAGCTCAAAACACTGTTTTGA
>NZ_JUOS01000195.1 GCF_001075875.1 Streptococcus oralis | reverse complement strand
ATGATTTTGAATTTGAATTTGATTACGATTATTCACTTGTTAATCAATCTATCATGATTGAGCGGTTTTTAATCACAAGAGTTATCCATAATATCATCTACAACTCTGTTTTACATAACGAAAAGGGTTGCACAATAAGAATCAACTTATTCAAAAAAGATACAAATGTAATTGTCGAAATCAAAGATAATGGACAGGGAGCTTCACCAGAAAAAATTGCTGAACTTAATGAATTATCTTTTAAAAATATTGATATTTCTAAAATTAGAACGACTGGCATTGGTCTAAAAATTTCAAAACAAATTGTTGATTTGCATCAGGGCTCTATTTCGTTTGCTAGTGTCCAAAATGAATTCTTTGAAAGTATCATTTCACTTCCGATTTTCAACATTACCAATTAGATAAAAAAATGGAGAAGAACCATTAGAGTCTTCTCCATTTTATTCATCTTATCTTCCACTTATACCCTGTCCGACCCGCCAAAACAAGTAAGGCAAGATTTTGAGTTCTATGAATAAATTTTTTAAATCTTATAACCTTGATTTAATAGGGTTTTAAGACTTTTGAATCTTGCAAAATAGACTCATTTTTCAAATTTTAGTAAATTTTTGGTAACTCATCTTTCTCTCTTAAATAACTACTTCCATAAATAGTGAGTCAATAATCTTATTTCTCAGTC
>NZ_JUOS01000194.1 GCF_001075875.1 Streptococcus oralis | reverse complement strand
CTTGTATAGCTACACTTACTCAGCAGGACTTGTCATCTCGACTGCTGGTTACCTTCATCTTAAAAACTCTGAGAATGGAGCTAGAGACTGGCTCAATCTCCTCAAATCAGGTGGTAGCAAGACACCACTTGAGTCAGCTATGATTATCGGAGCCGATATCTCAACGGATAAACCACTCCGTGATACGATTCAATTCTTGTCGGATACGGTTGACCAAATTATCAACTACAGTGCCCAGTTGGGAGAATAAAATCATAAAAGTGCAACAATAGAGCTATATTGTTGAGATTTTAGAATGACATTTATTTCATAAAGTTTGCCGAAGACTTTGTCTTCAGACTGTGCATCATTACAGATCTATCGGTTGGATTTTATATATCTTGTCGTGGGCGATTAGACTTGGGAAAATACTTAGAAAAGGACGGAGATGCTAGTGCGTGTCAATAAAAAATTTAGCTTGTTTATCATTGGAATTGCTATGCCGATTTTGTTTATGATCTGGAAATTCAGTCAACCTGTTCTTCCAAAAACTTATCAGGAAGCTGTTCAGTATACTAAAGCAATCAATATGAAAGAAATGCGCTCCAAACTTGCAAATGGCGACGAGTTTGTTGTCTATATTGGAAGAGAATCCTGTCCCTACTGTCAAAAGTTTGTGCCCAACTTGGCTCTAGCGATTCAAAAAAGTCACCAGACGGTCTATTATTTGGATAGTGATTCTGATGAAAAGGATGAGATTACAGCCTTTGCAAAAGAAATGGATATCCAAACCGTTCCGAATCTTTCAGTCTATCAAAATGGTAGTAAATCACGTTATTTAGAGCAAGGAAGTTCCGCTAGTCTTGAAGAAATCCTCTCATTTCTGAAGCATGAATAGGACAGAAAGATTGTTTTAAATGACAAAAAACGACTCCAAAAATTGGAATCGTGGAGATGATAAAAGAGGTTGGATTTTGTTCCAACCTCTTTTTATGTATCTTAATGGAATTGCATACCACCATCAACGATAATGGTTTGACCTGTAATGTAGTTTGAATCTGGTCCAGCAAGGAAGCTAACTGCTGCAGCTACATCTTCTGGTTCAGATAGGCGTTTCAATGTAATATCTTTTGCGAATGTTTGCATACCCCACTCGTCATCTTTTCCTGCATTTTTTCCAACTTCATGAGCGATATCATACATCATTGGTGTTTTTACGATACCTGGAGCATAGGCGTTGACAGTTATACCTGACTCTGCTAAATCACGCGCCAATGTTTGAGTAATACCACGAACAGCGAATTTTGTACCGCCGTATACAGTCAAGTTTGGATTTCCGACAACACCTGCTTGAGAAGTAGCATTGATGATTTTACCACCGTGACCAAGTGCTTTAAATTGAGCCTGAGCAGCTTGTGCTCCCCAAATCACACCACCGACGTTAATAGCAAATGTGCGAGCAAATTGCTCCTCTGTAATTGTATCCAGAGGTGTAGTAGGAGCAACACCAGCATTGTTTACAACAACGTTCAAGTCTCCGAAATGATCGACAACTTTTTGGAAAGCTGCAGCAACTTCTGCTTTTTTAGACACATCAGCTACAACAGCAAAAGCTTTATCTGCTGACAATTCAGCAACTGCTTTCTCAGCTGTTTCAACGTTGTAGTCTAAAACTCCAACCTTAAAACCATCTTGAACCAAGCGTTTTGCGATTGCAAAACCGATCCCTTGACCTGCACCTGTAACGATAGCTACTTTAGACATATGATTCCTCCTCGGTATCCGTGATACCATTCAAACGTTCATAAAAGAACAGCAAAAGGTTTATAAGTGAGTCGTGATAGGTTTCTAAAAGAAGTCCTATCACGTTTCAGTATACACCTTTGTGAAATTTGTGTCAAACAAATACTTAGCTTTTGGAAAAAATTAACTCTCTAAGAGTGAAAAAACTATCTGAGACTAACATGTTTATTTCTTATAATGAAGATAGCTAGAAAAGAATGTTGTATAATAGATGTGTATGATTGGGGGAAACAGATGATCCCTACCGTATACATCCATATGACCTCATGAGCTGGACAGGTCGTTTGAGCGATGTTTATACCTTGATTCATGAAATCGGGCATTCTGATCAATTCATCTTTTCTGACAATCACCAAAGCTATTTTAATGCCCACATGTCGACCTACTATGTCGAAGCACCGTCAACCTTCAATGAATTGCTTCTCAGTGATTACTTAGAGAATCAATCTGACGATCTACGTCAAAAACGTTTTGCCCTTGCTCACCGCTTGACGGACACCTACTTCCATAACTTTATTACCCACCTTTTGGAAGCAGCCTTCTAGCGTAAGGTGTATACACTGATTGAAGAAGGAGAAACCTTTGGGGCAAGCAAACTCAACA
>NZ_JUOS01000193.1 GCF_001075875.1 Streptococcus oralis | reverse complement strand
TGCGCTGATTGAGGCTGAAGCTGATGCTACCGCGCTTGTTGATGCTGAGGCACTTGCTACTGCGCTGGTTGATGCTGAAGCTGATGCTACCGCGCTTGTTGATGCTGAAGCTGAAGCGACTGCACTTGTTGATGCTGAGGCACTTGCTACCGCGCTGGTTGATGCTGAAGCTGAAGCGACCGCGCTGGTTGATGCTGAAGCTGAAGCGACC
>NZ_JUOS01000192.1 GCF_001075875.1 Streptococcus oralis | reverse complement strand
GTGGGCTCTACTACGCTGATTTCATCAGCTTTTACAGCCCTACTCAACTTTGCGGAGGTGGGACGACAAAATCGAATTCTAACGAATTACCGATTTCTGTCCCACTCTCAGTAATTATTCTATTAGTCCTTTATAGACTGCAAAAGCGTCATTAGGGCTTGGGCAGAACGACGTCCTGCTTCTACGATAAATTCATCAAAGGAAACAGATGCTTCGTGATTAGCATTGTCACTCATGGCACGAACGACTAAGAAAGGAAGGTTCAAAGCCTGAGCTGCTTGAGCAATAGCTGCCCCTTCCATCTCTACAGCAAGAACTTGAGGGAAGTGCTCTTTTATCGCTTTGATTTTATCTTCTCCAGCAACAAAACTGTCTCCTGTCGCAATTAAACCTAAATGCCAAGTTTGGTCCAGTTTAGACAAACTCTCTTGAATCAAACTGATAAACTTTTTGTCTGATTCAAAATAGAGAGGCTGTTGAGCCATTTGACCGTAATCATAGCCAAAGGCAGTCACATCAACATCGTGATAGGCAAGCTTGTCTGCAATCACTACATCGCCTACTGCAATCCCATTTGCCACTGCACCAGCAGATCCAGTATTAATCACTGCATCCACCTGAAAGTGATCCGCTAAGATAGCGACACTCATTGCAGACATGACTTTTCCGATTCCACTCTCTACAAGTACAAGCTCGGCAGACCCAATCTTACCAGTATAATAGCTATTTCCCAGAACCTTTTCTTCGCTGGCATCGTCCAAGTGTTGAATCAAGTAAACTAGCTCTTCTGGCATAGCTGCTATAATTCCAATTTTCATGATAGACCCCTTAAATAAATCTCATTGCTAGAATTAACAAAATCAAAAGAAAAATGACTGCAAAAAGAATCTTGTTTAATTTAGAATTAAAGACATTTCTCTTAGTATTTTCAATCCGACGACTTTTGTGAATAGAAGGTTCAACTTCGATGGTCAGTGTATCCTGGCTAAAACCATGATCTTTGGTTCGCGAATAGCCAAAATTTTGAGAAGAAGTCGGTAAAATCTTAGTTTCCTCATCATCTAGCAAGGGAGGACCTGAGATGTCCTCTCCTCGATTGGCACGTTCAATCATTTCATCTGTTAATAAAGGTTTACCCATGGGTTCCTCCACTATTTTTTTGTAATTCCCAGTACTGGATAGCCATGATGGTCTTGGCATCACAAATATCTCCTGACTGAATCAGTGCTTTAGCTTGGTCTAGACTGACTTCAAGCAACTCCAAAGTCTCATCTTCATCCTGAGGACGAGGATTTTCAACTTTTCTCAAATCGCTTGCCAAGTAAAGTTTTAAGCGCTCGTTACAAAATCCAATCGCTGAGTAAAAATCATAGAGAAGGCTTAATTTGCCAGTATAGGCTGCCTCTTCCTCTAATTCACGAAGGGCTGCTGCTTCTGGATCTGCATTCTCCCCGATTTCAAGTTTACCTGCAGGAATTTCATAAGAAACTTTTTCAATCGCCTTGCGATATTGTTTAACAAGGACAATCTTATTTTCTGGAGTGACTGCAAGGACACAAACTGCTCCATTGTGGAAAATCAAATCACGTTGCGCTCTACCTTTGCCAGAAGGGAGTTCAACCTGGTCTTGAACCAATTGGAAGATCGGTCCTTTATAGATTTCTTTACGACTTATAGTCTTTTCTTCGAATTCCATCGTTAGCTCCTATTTATTATTAGGATGATGAGGGAGACGAGTTGCATATTCGTCCTTATTAATTTGGCGACCTCGTCCAATAGCAATGGCATCAGCTGGAACATCCTTAGTAATGGTTGAACCTGCTCCAACAAGAGAATTATCTCCAAGTTCTACTGGAGCAATGATGGTTGAATTTGAACCAACGAAAACATTGTTACCAATGGTTGTTTTAAACTTGTGTTGACCATCGTAATTTACAGTGATGGTTCCTGCACCAAAGTTGACATCACTACCAACTTCACAGTTACCAATATAAGTCAAATGACCAGCTTTTGTATTTTCACCGATGCTTGAACCTTTGACTTCAACAAAGTTCCCGATATGTACATCTTTCGCAAGGCTTGATCCTGGACGAATATGGGCATATGGTCCAACTGTAACGCCATCTGCAACCGTGCTTTCTTCAATCATGGAGTTTGTAATCACTGTCCCTGAACCGATAGTGCTATCAAGGATATAAGTTCCATTGGTCAAAACAGTTCCTGCACCAATCTTACTAGAACCTTTGAGGGTTACATTTGCTTCAATTTGAACCTCTGGAGCAATCTCAACATCGATGTCAATGTAAGTAGCTTCAGGATTCACAAAACTTACACCATTAACCATATGCGTTTGGTTAATACGGCGACGCATGATGCCTTCAGCTGTCGCAAGGGCAACACGGTCATTAACTCCGAGACTTTCATCAAAGTCTTTCAGAGTATAGGCTCCAACTTTTTCGCCTGCTTCACGGAAAATGCCGATGACATCAGTAATGTAGTATTCGCCTTGGGCATTGTTGGTGTTGATATTCTTCAAAGCTTCAAAGAGGCGGGCATTATCAAAGACATAGGTTCCTGTATTGATTTCCTTAATTTGTTTTTCAAAATCAGTCGCATCCTTCTGCTCCACGATACGAAGCACTTCAGCATTCTCGTTACGAACAATACGCCCATAACCAAATGGATCTTCAGCTTCCGCAGTTAGGATTGTAGCTACGTTCTTGTGATTAACGTGGAAATCAATCAAATTCTTTAGACTTTCACCAGTAATGAGTGGTGTATCACCAGCAATAACCAATGTTTGTCCGGAAAGTCCTTCAAGAATTGGCTCAGCCATCATAACCGCATGACCAGTTCCTAATTGCTCAGACTGTCTTACAAAATCAGTTTGACCAGCTAAAACTTGTTCAACTAGCTCTGCCTTATGACCAACAACCGTTACTGTTTTTTCAGGCTTGATGGCCCCTACATTACGAAAAACATGCTCCAGCATAGAAATTCCTGCAACCTTGTGCATGACTTTTGGTAGATCTGATTTCATACGAGTACCTTTACCCGCTGCTAAAATAACTGCATAATTTGCCATATTTTTCTCTTTTCTATAGAAATTCCTTTTAATTATATCATATTTTTGCTCTTTCAAACACAAAAGAAGGCAAGTGCTATAAAACATCGCATTCTCTACATGATTTCGAGTATTTTTTTTTGATTTTTTTCACCATTTACGATACACTATAAAAGTATGAGAAAGAAAATAAACCCTGTTTTTATTTTTACTGTATTAGCGACTATCGTGGGTATTTTAATCATTAACAGACCCAAGTTTGAAGACCATCCAGTCAGAACAAAGCAAAATCCAGTTCAAGTAGAAACTCAAGCTTTACATAATATCAACAAGCCGATTATTGATGTTTCTGGCTGGCAAAGACCATCTGAGATCAATTATGACACCTTAACTCAAAATATTTCAGGTGCGATTGTTCGGGTTCATAGTGGAGCTCAAGTTTCTGTTGAAAACGATGCTTCATTCAAAAATGGAGTCGACAAGGCTTATAAAGAGCATATCACTGAATTCCAAAAACGAAATATTCCTGTTGCTGTTTACGCCTATGTAGCTGGAAAAAATGTTGAAGAAATGGAAAAGGCTGCTGAAGCCTTCTATAACGCCGCTTCTCCTTACAACCCTAGTTACTATTGGCTTGATGTTGAAGAAAAGACTATGTCTGACATGAATCAGGGCGTTGAGGCCTTTCGTGCTAAATTAGCTTCACTGGGTGCAAAAAATATCGGTATCTATGTTGGTGTTTACTTTATGGAGGAACATAGTATCAGCGTTGATAATTACTCAGCAATCTGGATACCTTCCTATGGAACTAACTCAGGTTACTATGAGAATGCTCCAAAAACAGATCTTAGCTATGACCTTCACCAATACACTTCACATGGAAATCTTGGTGGATTTGAACATCACCTCGATTTGAACCTTATTTCTTCATCAAAGAACAAGGAAGAAACCTTTAGAAAATTGTTTTTAAATCCTTAATCACTATCACAATAAGCAAGTCAGACATTGCTTTCTGCTTGCTTTTCTTTATTTTTCAGTATTAAATCACTATTTTATCTATATAGAATATAAATCTCGGAGGCCCTCTATGTTATCATGGCTATCAAAAATTATTAAGGGAATTGTAATCGCCCTAGGTTTCATTCTACCAGGGATTTCTGGTGGCGTTCTTGCTGCTATCTTGGGAATTTATGAGAGAATGATTCGATTTCTTGCCCATCCTTTTAAGAATTTAAAAGAAGATGTGCTCTTTTTCCTTCCTGTCGGCATTGGAATGCTTCTAGGTATCGGACTTTTCTCCTATCCAATCGAGTATCTTTTAGAGAATTATCAAGTGTATGTATTGTGGAGTTTTGCTGGAGCTATCATTGGTACCATCCCAAGTCTTGTCAAAGAATCAACTCGTGACTCTGATAGAGATAAGGTTGATCACATATGGTTTTGGGCAACCTTCATCATCTCAGGTATCGCCCTCTATGCCTTGAATTTTGTAGTTGGTTCTCTATCTGCAAGCTTCCTTAACTTTACACTGGCTGGTTGTTTGTTGGCGCTTGGTATTTTGGTTCCAGGGCTTAGTCCTTCCAATCTTCTCTTGATTCTTGGCCTTTATGTCCCTATGTTAACAGGGTTCAAGACTTTTGATTTGTTTGGAACCTTCTTACCAATTGGAATTGGGCTTCTTATCACTCTGATTATTTTCTCTAAATTCATGGACTATGCTCTTCGCCTTTATCACTCACGTGTGTATCATTTTATCATTGGAATCGTATTATCAAGTACACTCTTGATCCTTATTCCAAACGCTGGAAATGCTGAAAGTATTAGTTACAGTGGTTTGTCACTAGTTTCATATGTACTGATTGCTTTCTTCTTTGCCCTAGGGATTTGGTTGGGAATCTGGATGAGTCAATTGGAGGATAAGTATAAATAATGGCAAAAAAAGTAAAAGTCAAGAAAACCTTGGTTCAACAAATTTTAACCAAGGAAGGAATAAACCATACAGGTATTCAAATTAATGCCTTGGAAGGTGAAATGCCTCAAGGTTATGAAAAGAGTCAGATTTTTAAGACTCTAGCACTTCTGGGAGATAAAACTGGACCAATTATTGGAATCGTACCTATCACTGAACATCTTTCTGAAAAGAAACTGGCTAAGATTTCTGGTAATAAGAAAGTCAGCATGATTCCACAAAAAGACCTAGAAAAAACAACAGGCTACATCCACGGTGCCAATAATCCAGTTGGAATCCGTCAAAAACATAACTATCCTATCTTTATCGACCAAACTGCTCTTCAACTGAATGAAATGATTGTTTCCGCAGGGGAGGTTGGTCATAGTATCATTATCAATCCTCAAGATCTAGCATCCTTTGTTAAAGCTGAATTTGCAGATATCTTGGAGGCAAGTAACTAATGAAATTCTATTTTATTCGTCACGGTAAAACACTTTGGAATCTGGAGGGACGTTTTCAAGGAGCGAGTGGTGACTCTCCACTCTTAGATGAATCCATTGAGACCTTAAAAAAACTAGGTCAGTATCTTCAGGAAACTTCATTTGATGTGATTTATTCTAGTGATCTTCCTCGGGCTAAAACTTCCGCTCAAATTGTCCAAAGTCAACTGAAAAACAGCTGTCCATTAGAAGAGATACCCTCACTAAGAGAATGGCAACTTGGAAAACTTGAAGGTGCAAAATTTGCAACCTTGGAAGCCATCTATCCCGAGCAATTAAATGCTTTTCGTACCAATCTAGCAAAATTCGATTCGACTATGTTTGGTGCAGAGTCTGTCTATCAAACAACTAAACGAACCATTCAATTTATCAAATCATTAGAGTCTAAACCTTTTGAACATGTCATGATTGTCGGTCACGGAGCCAATCTCACAGCAAGTATACAAACTCTGCTAGGTTATGATCTTCCTCTACTTAGAAAAGATGGTGGTCTAGCAAATGCTAGTGTTACCGTTCTTGAAACATCCGACTTTGAAAACTTCAATCTAATAGTCTGGAATGACACTTCTTATCAAACTTAGAACTGAACTTAACAATCACTGTTAAGTTCTTTTTATATTTTGTAGAATATCCGTGAATTTATTTGACATTTATGTTAAAATGGGAGTATCGTAATATAGACTCATCCTATCAAGTATTGAGTAAAAACTAGGAGGAAACCATGTCAACAGAACATATGGAAGAACTAAATGACCAGCAAATCGTTCGCCGTGAAAAAATGGCTGCGCTCCGCGAACAAGGAATTGATCCATTCGGTAAACGCTTTGAACGCACTGCAAATTCACAAGAACTAAAAGATAAATATGCTGATCTCGATAAAGAAAAACTACACGAATTAAACGAAACTGCTACTATTGCTGGACGTTTGGTGACTAAACGAGGTAAAGGAAAAGTAGGCTTTGCCCACCTTCAAGACCGCGAAGGTCAAATCCAAATCTACGTTCGTAAGGATGCTGTCGGTGAAGAAAACTACGAAATTTTTAAAAAGGCTGACTTAGGAGACTTCCTTGGTGTCGAAGGTGAAGTTATGCGTACGGATATGGGAGAACTCTCTATCAAGGCTACACACATCACTCACTTGTCTAAAGCTCTTCGTCCACTTCCTGAAAAATTCCACGGTCTAACTGACGTTGAAACGATTTACCGTAAACGTTATCTTGACTTGATTTCTAACCGCGAAAGCTTCGAACGTTTTGTTACTCGTTCAAAAATCATCTCTGAAATCCGTCGTTACCTAGACCAAAAAGGATTCCTTGAAGTTGAAACACCAGTTCTTCACAACGAAGCTGGTGGTGCCGCTGCTCGCCCATTCATCACTCATCACAATGCTCAAAACATTGACATGGTGCTTCGTATCGCGACTGAGCTTCACTTGAAACGCCTTATCGTTGGTGGTATGGAGCGTGTTTATGAGATTGGCCGTATCTTCCGTAACGAAGGAATGGATGCTACACATAACCCTGAGTTTACTTCTATCGAAGTTTACCAAGCTTATGCAGACTTCCACGATATCATGGACTTGACTGAAGGCATTATACAACACGTAGCTAAAGCTGTTAAAGGTGACGGTCCAGTTATCTATCAAGGAACTGAAATCAAGATCAACGAACCATTTAAACGTGTACACATGGTTGATGCAATCAAGGAAATTACAGATGTTGATTTCTGGAAAGATATGACTTTCGAAGAAGCCAAAGCTATCGCGGCTGAGAAGAAAGTCCCAGTTGAAAAACACTACACCGAAGTTGGTCACATCATAAATGCCTTCTTTGAAGAATTTGTCGAAGAAACTTTGATTCAGCCTACCTTTGTTTATGGTCACCCAGTAGCTGTATCTCCACTTGCTAAGAAGAATCCTGAAGACGAGCGCTTTACTGACCGTTTCGAGCTCTTCATCATGACTAAAGAATATGGAAATGCCTTCACAGAATTGAACGATCCAATCGATCAGCTTAGCCGATTTGAAGCCCAAGCAAAAGCCAAAGAGCTTGGTGACGACGAAGCAACAGGCATTGATTACGACTACATCGAAGCCCTTGAATATGGTATGCCACCAACAGGTGGTTTGGGAATCGGTATCGACCGTCTCTGCATGCTACTCACAGATACTACTACTATCCGTGATGTACTTCTTTTCCCAACTATGAAATAAAATACAAATCTCCTAGTCACATTCTAGGAGATTTTTTAGTATTCACAAAAAGACAAGATCACTGTTGAGCTTGTCTTTAAATTTTCTTATTAGAATAAACCAAGGACAGTTCCATCACTTTCAACATCCATGTTAAGAGCTGCTGGGCGTTTTGGAAGCCCAGGCATGGTCATGACGTCACCAGTAAGGGCAACGATAAAGCCTGCACCCAGTTTTGGTACCAATTCACGAATGGTAATTTCAAAGTTTTCAGGTGCACCAAGAGCATTTGGATTATCTGAGAAACTGTATTGAGTTTTGGCCATACAGATTGGCAATTTGTCCCAACCATTTTGAACGATTTGTGCGATTTGAGTTTGAGCTTTCTTCTCGAAGTTTACTTTTCTTCCACGATAGATTTCAGTGACAATCTTTTCAATCTTTTCTTGTACTGAAAGGTCATTGTCATACAAACGTTTGTAGTTAGCTGGGTTTTCGTCGATTGTTTTGACGAGAGTTTCAGCCAGAGCCACTCCACCTTCTGCACCATTTGCCCAAACACTTGCTAATTCGACTGGAACATCGATTGAAGCACAAAGTTCTTTCAAGGCTGCGATTTCTGCTTCTGTATCAGATACAAATTCGTTAATTGCAACAACTGCTGGAATACCGAACTTACGGATATTCTCAACGTGACGTTTCAAGTTTGCAAATCCTGCACGAACAGCTTCTATATCCTCTTCTGTCAAAGCATCCTTAGCAACCCCACCATTCATCTTAAGAGCACGGAGGGTTGCAACAATGACTACTGCATCAGGAGATGTTGGCAAGTTTGGAGTCTTGATATCCAGGAATTTCTCAGCACCAAGGTCCGCACCAAAACCAGCCTCAGTTACTGTGTAATCAGCCAAGTGAAGTGCTGTTGTCGTTGCCAATACAGAGTTACAACCATGGGCAATATTGGCAAATGGGCCACCATGTACAAAGGCAGGTGTACCATAAATTGTTTGAACCAAGTTTGGTTTGATAGCATCTTTCAAAATCAGTGCCAAGGCGCCTTCAACCTGTAAATCACCAACTGAAACTGGAGTACGGTCATAACGGTATCCGATGACGATATTAGCCAAACGGCGTTTCAAATCTTCGATGTCAGTTGCTAAGCAAAGTATGGCCATGATCTCTGAAGCAACAGTGATATCAAATCCGTCTTCGCGAGGAATACCATTAAGAGGTCCACCGAGTCCAACAGTTACGTGACGAAGAGCACGGTCGTTTAAGTCAACAACACGTTTCCAGAGAATACGACGTTGGTCAATTCCTAGCTCATTTCCTTGGTGCAAGTGGTTGTCAATCAAGGCAGAAAGAGCATTATTGGCAGTTGTGATAGCGTGCATATCTCCAGTAAAGTGAAGGTTGATATCTTCCATTGGTAACACTTGGGCATAACCACCACCAGCTGCACCTCCTTTAATCCCCATGACAGGACCAAGAGATGGTTCACGAATAGCAATCATGGTTTTCTTACCAATCTTATTCAAAGCATCAGCAAGTCCGATGGTAATAGTTGACTTTCCTTCACCAGCAGGTGTTGGGTTGATAGCTGTAACCAGGATCAATTTACCAACTGGATTGCTTTCAACTTCACGAATCTTATCAAAGCTAAGCTTAGCCTTATATTTTCCGTATAATTCTAAATCATCGTAAGAGATGCCTAGTTTCTCTACAACATCAACGATTGGTTTTAACTCGATACTCTGTGCAATTTCAATATCTGTTTTCATAACAAACTCCTCTACCTCAAATGTGTTAATTCATTATAACACAAAACAAGATTTTTAACAGACATAAAGCTTGATAACGTTCGTAAATATAGCGTCCTCAAAGGATTTATCGGCTACTATTTAAATTTTTATATGCCTTTATAGGTTTTAACTATAGTTTAAAGTTAGGATTTCACATAATATTTTATCGCTTTCATTTTACTTACTGCTCATTTTTTTGTACAATAGTTCTATGAAAATTTTAGTTACATCTGGTGGTACAAGCGAAGCCATTGATCGAGTTCGCTCCATTACCAATCACTCTACTGGTAGACTTGGTAAAGTAATAACTGAGACTTTACTAAAGGCTGGGCATCACGTTTGTCTGATTACTACGAGACAAGCATTAAAGCCAGAACTACACCCGAATTTGACTATGATTGAAATCCAAAACACTTCCGATTTACTCCAAGAGATGAAACGGATTGTCCCTGATTATCAAGTCTTGATCCATTCAATGGCTGTTTCTGACTACAGCCCAGTTTACATGACTGGTCTCGATGAAGTTCAAGCAAGCCAAGATTTAAGTGAATTTTTGCATAAGAAAAATACGGAAACAAAGATCTCCTCTAAGGATGAGGTGCAAGTCCTATTTCTCAAGAAAAATCCTAAAATTATTTCTCTTGTCAAAGAATGGAATCCAAGTATCCATCTCATCGGCTTTAAACTGCTTGTCGATGTTACCAAGGAGCATCTGATTCAAATCGCTAGAGAAAGTCTTGAAAAGAATCAAGCTGACTTGATTGTCGCTAATGACCTCACTCAGATTAATGAAAATCAGCACCTGGCTTATCTAGTAGAAGAAAAAGATTATCAGCTTGCTACTAGCAAGCAAGAAATTGCTGACTTGTTAACCAAGAGAATTCAAGGATTTGATCATTAGAAAGGAATAATATGGCTCGTATTACACTCGCTGTTACAGGCTCTATTGCTTCTTACAAGGCTGCTGATTTGGTTAGTAACTTGAAGAAACAGGGGCATTCTGTTACGGTACTTATGACCCAGGCTGCGACTGCCTTTATCCAACCTTTAACCCTTCAAGTCCTATCTCAAAATACGGTACATCTGGATGTTATGCAGGAACCTTATCCTGACAAAGTCAATCATATCGAGTTAGGCAAAGAAACAGATTTGTTTATCCTTGCCCCTGCTACCGCTAATACGATTGCAAAAGTAGCATATGGTTTTGCCGACAATATGGTAACCTCTACTGCTCTTGCCTTGCCCCACTATGTTCCAAAGCTAGTGGCACCTGCTATGAATACCAAAATGTATGACCATCCAGCAACTCAAACAAACTTAGAAACTTTAGAAACTTATGGTTATACAATTATTGCTCCAAAAGAGTCCCTACTGGCCTGTGGCGATGTAGGACGTGGTGCTCTTGCTGATCTTGATACTATTTTACAACAGATAAAGGAAAAACTTCATGAACAAACGCTCTAATATTGCTCCTATTGCTATCTTTTTTGCCAGCATGATTGTCATTCATTTGCTGAGCTCTATTGTCTTTAATGTCTTGCCACTTCCAATTAAACCAACCATTGTCCATATCCCAGTCATCATTGCTAGTATCATCTACGGACCACGGATTGGGGCTATCTTAGGTTTCTTGATGGGAATGATTAGCTTGACAGTCAATACGATTACGATTCTCCCAACTAGCTACCTCTTCTCTCCTTTTGTGCCGAATGGTAATTTAGCTTCACTTGCTATTGCTATTATTCCTCGTATCTTAATTGGTTTAACACCATACTTTGTCTATAAACACCTCAGAAACAAGGCGGGGCTTATATTTGCGGGAGCGCTCGGTTCCCTTACTAATACTGTATTTGTACTAGGCGGTATCTTCTTCCTCTTTGGAAATGTTTTTGACGGAAATATCCAAAAACTATTAGCTACTGTTATCTCAACAAACTCTATTGCAGAACTGATTATCTCAGCAATACTTACCCTAGTTATTGTTCCGAGACTTGAAAAAATCAAAAAATAAGAGGTCGGGAAAATCCCGACCTCGATTTTTATTTGCGCTGAAACTCTGCTCCAGCATTTAGTGAATCTTAAAGAGTCAAAAAATCCTTTGAAACAATATTTTTCTCTATCTAAAAGCATGATTGTAAAGATTCACGGATATGAGAAAAAGGTTCAATCTTGATAAAATCTTTACTTTCCCACAGCCTTTTTATCTGCTTATTATTGGGCAAGACGTGCTTCTTCTAAAATCTTTTCAATCTTTGTTGTTAGCAAATCAATAGCTACTGTATTGGTCACTCCTTCTGGAATAACGATATCTGCATAACGCTTTGTTGGCTCAATAAATTGATGATACATGGGTTTCACTACACCAAGATACTGGTCAATAACGCTATCTAGACTACGACCACGTTCTTCCATATCACGCTTAATACGGCGAATGATACGAACGTCATCATCTGTATCTACGAAAATCTTGATATCCATTAAATCACGAAGTCGTTTGTCCTCCAAAACTAAGATTCCTTCTACGATAAAGACATCCTGAGGTTCTTGACGATAAGTTTTAGAACTTCTGGTATGGGCAGCATAGTCGTAGGTAGGAATATCAACTGGACGTCCTGCCAACAATTCTTTGATTTGCGCAATCATCAAATCAGTATCAAAAGCAAAAGGGTGGTCATAGTTGGTCTTGATACGTTCTTCAAAGGTTAAATGAGATTGATCTTTATAGTAGGAATCATGCTCAATCATAGAGATTTTCTCATTTGGAAAATGTGACAAGATTGCTTTAGATACGCTTGTCTTTCCTCCTCCAGATCCCCCTGTTACTCCGATAATGATTGGTCTATTTTGCATTGTAGCCTCCTTGTATTTTCCCTTGTCTATTTTACCATATTTTTGATAATTTTTACAGATGGAGTTTTCTACAAAATAGAAGAAAAAGTCCTCATAGCTAGAAGCTACAAGGATTTGTAATTGATTAATCGAAGTCAACGTATTCTTTAGAAAGTTCAAGAACTTCTTCCATTGTTGAACATTCTGTAAGAGCACGGTTAGCGTATTCTTGCATTTTAGCAGTGTCAAGTTTCTTCATCAAGCTACGTGTACGAAGTACAGATGTCGCTGACATAGAAAACTCATCCAAGCCCATTCCGACAAGAAGTGGAACAGCTGTTTGGTCACCAGCCATCTCACCACACATACCAGCCCATTTACCTTCAGCGTGAGCTGCTTTGATAACGTTGTTGATCAAACGAAGGATTGATGGGTTATATGGTTGGTAAAGGTATGAAACTTGCTCGTTCATACGGTCTGCCGCCATTGTGTATTGGATCAAGTCGTTTGTACCAATTGAGAAGAAGTCAACTTCTTTTGCAAATTGGTCTGCAAGCATAGCTGCTGCAGGAATTTCAATCATGATACCAACTTGGATGTCATCCGCAACTGCAACACCTTCAGCAAGAAGGTTAGCTTTTTCTTCATCGAAGACTGCTTTAGCTGCACGGAATTCTTTCAAAAGCGCAACCATCGGGAACATGATACGCAATTGACCGTGTACAGAAGCACGAAGAAGAGCACGGATTTGAGTGCGGAACATTGCATCTCCTGTTTCAGAGATAGAGATACGAAGAGCACGGAATCCAAGGAATGGGTTCATTTCATGTGGCATATCGAAGTAAGGAAGTTCCTTGTCACCACCGATATCCATTGTACGGACAACAACTGGCTTACCGTTCATTCCTTCAAGAACAGCCTTGTATGCTTCGTACTGCTCGTCTTCAGTTGGGAAGTCTTGAGAATCCATGTACAAGAACTCTGTACGGTAAAGACCTACAGCTTCTGCACCGTTGTCATTAACACCTTCAACGTCTTTTGGAGTACCAATGTTTGCTGCCAATTCGAAGTGTTTACCGTCAGCAGTAACTGTTTGAGCATCCTTCAAAAGTGCCCACTCAGCTTTTTGTTGAGCGTAAGCTTCACCAGCTGCTTTAAACTCAGCCGCTTGTTCTTCAGTAGGGTTGATAATCACTTCACCTGTAATACCATTAACGGCAAGTAGGTCACCATCTTTAACGATTTCAGTGATATTATTTGTACCCAAAACTGCAGCGATTTCAAGTGTACGAGCCATGATAGCTGAGTGACTTGTACGACCACCAATGTTTGTTACAAAAGCTTTTACAAAGTTTTTGTCCAATTGAGCTGTATCAGATGGAGTCAAGTCGTGAGCAATCACGATTACTTCTTCATTGATAGAAGCTGGGTTTGGCAATTTTTTACCAAGGAGGTTAGCCAATACACGTTTTGTTACGTCGCGGATATCCGCTGCACGTTCTTGCATGTATGGGTTGTCTTCCATGCCTTCAAAGATTGTGATAAACATGTCTGTAACTTCTTTCAGACCTGCTTCTGCATTCACTTTCTTAGCACGGATAGTTTCTTTGATTTGACCGATCAATTCAGGGTCAGCAAGAACCATCAAGTGGGCGTCAAATACTTGTGCCGCTTCTTCACCAAGCGTACCTACAGCCTTCTCGCGGATAAGAGAAAGCTCGTTTTGAGAAGCTTCAAGAGCAACATCCAAACGAGCCTCTTCTGCATTTGTATCTTCGACTGTAACAGTCTCGAATGATAAATCCGGTTGAACGAGTAGATATGCTTTTGCAACTGCAACACCGTCAGATGCTGCGATTCCTTTAAGCATTTCTGTCATTTCCTTATGCCAATCCTTCTTTTTCCATTGTTTCTGAGATTGCAGCGATAGCGTCATCAGCGTCTGCACCTTCAGCAGTGATTGTAACGTCAGCACCTTGACCAACACCAAGGCTCATTACACCCATGATAGATTTAAGGTTAACTGATTTACCTTTGTACTCAAGAGTGATATCTGAAGCAAATTTGCTAGCAGTTTGTACCAACAATGTTGCTGGACGTGCGTGAATACCTGTTTCTGCCACTACGTGGAAATCTTTAGAAGCCATAGTTTGACTCTCCTTTAATAGTTTTCTTGTTGAGTTACATATCTGATAACCCTTACAATTTAGTATTATATCACCTTCATTGATATTTTTCAAGTATTTTATGGACTTTCTTCAATTTCCTTTCAGATAACTTGCTGAAAATCTTCTATTAAATATAGCAAAACACAGTATGTAGTTTTTGTTAAGTTGTCTATAATGAAATCATTGATTTTTCTGTCGTTGTTTCTCAATGCTACACTATATATTGTGTTTGTTAGTAAAATCAGTAAAATAAGTACACAAGATTTAGTTTTAGAAAGTTGACAAAGTTTTTTTTTCTGATATACTAAGAAAGTAATAAAATTTTAAAGAGGAGTTACAGAAATGGTAACCGTATATTCTAAAAACAACTGTGTCCAATGTAAAATGACGAAACGTTTTTTAGACAGTAATAATGTTGAATATAAAGAAATCAATCTTGATGAGCAACCTGAATACATTGATCAAGTAAAAGAGCTCGGCTTTAGTGCTGCTCCTATTATTCAGACACCAACAGAAGTTTTCTCTGGTTTCCAACCAGGTAAACTCAAACAACTTGCTTAAGAATCAGGACAAAAGCTTCTATGTCTACCTTAGAAGCCTTTCTTTTGTAATTAGATAAAGGAATTTTTATGGGATTAAAACAACTTGAAGATGTGACTTACTTCCGTCTTAATAATGAAATTAACCGTCCTGTTAATGGACAAATTATGCTTCACAAAGACAAGGAAGCTTTAGAAGCCTTCTTTAAAGAAAATGTTGTACCAAATACAATGGTTTTTAACTCAATTGCGGATAAAATCAACTTCCTCATTGAGCATAACTACATTGAGACAGCATTTATCAAGAAATACCGTCCAGAATTTTTGGAAGAACTACACCAATTTATCAAGGATCAAAACTTCCAATTTAAGTCTTTCATGGCTGCCTATAAATTCTATAATCAGTATGCTCTGAAAACTAATGACGGAGAATACTACCTTGAAAGCATGGAAGACCGTGTCTTCTTTAATGCCCTTTACTTCGCGGATGGTGATGAAGCGATTGCTATTGATATTGCCAACGAAATCATCCACCAACGTTATCAACCTGCTACTCCTTCTTTCTTGAACGCGGGTCGTGCTCGTCGTGGTGAGTTGGTATCTTGTTTCTTGATCCAGGTAACAGATGATATGAACTCTATCGGACGTTCTATCAACTCTGCTCTTCAACTTTCACGTATCGGTGGTGGTGTAGGAATTTCCCTCAGCAACCTTCGTGAAGCTGGAGCTCCTATCAAAGGATATGAGGGTGCTGCTTCTGGTGTCGTACCAGTTATGAAGCTTTTCGAAGACAGCTTCTCTTACTCAAACCAACTCGGTCAACGTCAAGGTGCTGGTGTCGTTTACCTGAATGTCTTCCACCCAGATATCATCGCCTTCCTTTCAACTAAGAAGGAAAACGCCGATGAAAAAGTGCGTGTCAAGACCCTTTCACTTGGTGTTGTGGTTCCAGATAAATTTTACGAATTAGCACGTAAGAATGAAGAAATGTACCTATTTAGCCCATATTCTGTAGAAAAAGAGTATGGTGTACCTTTCAACTACATCGATATCACAGAAAAATACGATGAGCTAGTTGCAAATCCAAACATCCGCAAGACAAAAATAAAGGCGCGTGATTTGGAAACTGAGATTTCTAAATTGCAACAAGAATCTGGCTATCCTTATGTAGTAAACATCGATACTGCTAACCGTGCAAATCCTGTCGATGGTAAGATTATCATGAGTAACTTGTGTTCAGAGATTCTTCAAGTCCAAGAACCAAGTCTTATCAATGATGCTCAGGAGTTCCTTAAAATGGGTACTGACGTTTCATGTAACCTTGGTTCAACAAACGTAGTCAACATGATGACATCACCTGACTTTGGTCGTTCTATCCGAGCTATGGTACGTGCCTTGACCTTCGTTACAGATAGTTCACACATCGTCGCAGTTCCTACTATCGACCACGGAAACAGCCAAGCTCATACATTTGGACTTGGAGCTATGGGACTTCACAGCTACCTTGCCCAACAATTGATTGAATACGGTTCACCTGAGTCTGTTGAATTTACAAGCATCTACTTCATGCTTATGAACTACTGGACCTTGGTAGAGTCAAACAATATCGCGCGTGAACGAGGTATCACCTTCCACAACTTTGACAAATCAGACTATGCTAACGGAAGCTACTTTGATAAGTATTTGACTGACGAATTTCTTCCGAAATCAGACCGTGTTAAAGAACTCTTCAAAGATATCTTTATCCCTACTGCTGCTGACTGGGCTGAACTTCGTGATAAAGTTAAAGCAGATGGACTTTACCACCAAAATCGCCTTGCTGTAGCGCCAAATGGTTCGATCAGCTACATCAACGATGTTTCTGCTTCTATCCACCCAATTACGCAACGTATCGAAGAACGTCAAGAGAAGAAAATTGGTAAGATCTACTACCCTGCTGCTGGATTGTCAACAGAAACCATCCCTTACTATACTTCTGCTTACGACATGGATATGCGTAAGGTCATCGATGTGTACGCAGCTGCAACTGAGCACGTGGACCAAGGACTTTCACTCACTCTCTTCATGCGTAGTGATATTCCGACTGGCCTTTACGAATGGAAAAAAGAAAACAAACAAACGACACGTGACTTGTCTATCCTTCGTAACTATGCCTTCAACAAAGGTATCAAGTCTATCTACTACGTCCGTACCTTTACAGATGATGGTGGAGAAGTCGGTGCTAACCAATGCGAGAGCTGTGTGATTTAATTCAACTCTCAAAGAAATTACATTTACTTAATCCATTAAACGTATTTTGCTGATAAAATCATGTAAGAATTTAAAAGTCGGGCTTCCGACTTTTTGTTCGATTATAGTATAGAATTATGATAAAATAAGAACGATTACGTTATCGCATTACTACACACAGAAAGAGATTTCAAATGAAAACTTACTACAAAGCCATTAACTGGAATGCCATCGAAGATGTCATTGACAAATCAACCTGGGAAAAACTGACTGAGCAGTTCTGGCTCGATACGCGTATTCCCTTGTCAAATGACCTAGATGACTGGAGAAAGCTTTCTAACAAGGAAAAAGACCTTGTTGGTAAAGTTTTTGGAGGTTTGACCCTTCTTGATACCATGCAATCAGAAACTGGTGTTCAAGCCCTTCGTGCTGATATTCGTACGCCTCACGAGGAAGCTGTTTTTAACAATATCCAGTTTATGGAATCTGTTCATGCTAAGTCTTACTCTTCTATCTTTTCTACCTTGAATACTAAGTCAGAAATAGAAGAGATTTTCGAATGGACCAACACCAATCCATATCTTCAGAAAAAAGCTGAAATTATCAATGAAATCTACCTAAACGGAACTCCTCTTGAGAAGAAAGTAGCAAGTGTTTTCCTTGAAACCTTCCTTTTCTACTCTGGTTTCTTTACACCACTCTACTATCTTGGAAACAACAAGTTGGCCAACGTAGCAGAAATTATCAAATTGATTATTCGTGATGAGTCAGTTCACGGAACCTACATCGGCTACAAGTTCCAGCTTGGTTTCAATGAATTGCCAGAAGAAGAGCAAGAAAAACTCAAAGAATGGATGTACGACCTTCTCTACACTCTTTATGAAAACGAAGAAGGCTATACAGAAAGCCTCTATGACGGTGTTGGTTGGACAGAAGAAGTCAAAACCTTCCTTCGCTACAATGCAAATAAGGCTCTTATGAATTTGGGGCAAGATCCTCTATTCCCTGACTCAGCTGATGATGTCAACCCAATAGTCATGAATGGGATTTCAACTGGTACATCAAACCACGACTTCTTCTCTCAAGTTGGTAATGGTTATCTACTTGGTGAAGTTGAAGCTATGCAGGATGATGACTATAACTATGGACTAAATTAATACCTAACCTAAAAAACATCTAAGTTTATTTAAAAACTAGATGTTTTTTTTTGTTTATTTTTGTTTTTTTAAGTTGCTTAGCTGTTTAAAATATGATAAAATAATATTAGATTTGGGGGTGGTTCAATGCTGAAGCAAGAAAAACTAGATACTATTTTAGAAATTGTTAATACAAAAGGGACTATCACTGTTAAAGAGATTATGAATCGCCTTGATATTTCCGATATGACAGCTAGACGATATTTACAAGAGTTAGCGGATAAGGATTTGCTGGTTCGAGTTCATGGTGGAGCTGAAAAACTTCGAACAGGTTCTTTGTTAAACAATGAGCGTTCTAACGTTGAAAAACAGGGGTTACAGACAGCAGAAAAGCAAGAAATTGCTCGCTTTGCCGGTCACATGGTTGAAGAAAGAGAAACTATTTTCATTGGTCCAGGTACCACGTTAGAGTTCTTTGCGCGTGAGCTTTCTATCGATAACATTCGTGTTGTTACTAATAGTTTGCCTGTATTTCTCATTCTAAATGAGCGTAAGCTAACTGACCTAATTTTAATCGGTGGTAATTATCGTTCAATTACTGGAGCCTTTGTAGGTACTCTAACCCTTCAAGATATCGCTAGTTTGCAATTTTCAAAAGCCTTCGTTAGTTGTAATGGTATCAAGGATCAGGCTATCGCTACTTTTAGTGAAGACGAAGGGGAATCTCAGAAATTAGCACTGGAAAATGCCAATAAAAAGTATCTCCTAGCTGACCATAGCAAATTTGATAAGTTTGATTTCTTTACATTTTACAACATTTCAGATATCGATACTATTATCACTGATTCTAAATTAAGTGACCAAACACTCCTATCTCTGTCTAAACAAACTAAAATTATAAAGTCAAAACCTTAAACTCTACAACTAGTCATAGAATCTAGTAGCTACTACTAATTCCATGGCTAGTTTTTTATTTTGCAATCAATAATTTTCTTAGTTAAAGATGTAAAGCGAAGATTTATATTGCATACAAGTTTTATTTATAATGAAGACACCGCACAAAGCATAAAGAAATTATCTCTAAGATCTATCAAAATTATAACGATAGTAGCCAATTAGTATGAACATAAAAAGCATCGAAAATCGATGCTTTGCTATTAAATTCCTATATGAATATCTGGAAATTTATCTGAGATTAAATCCCAAAGTTCTTCCAGTTGCTCTTGAACTGTTTTAGTTGTTTTTAAGGTCATGTCTTGTTTTTTCTTAGCATTCTTACGAATATAGCAGAACTGGTAGACTTTATTTGTGATTAGGGAACGGTTAATTCTAGTTTCGACTAGATAGAGTTGCTCAACATCTCGTAGGTCTAAAGCTTGAGTCCCTTTAAAGTAAGTGATGAGATGATTTTTATAAAGGATTACCTTTAGACTCTCATCATAAAATTCTGCCAAACCAGTTAGATTTTCAACATTTCCTTGCAATTCAGGATAGGCTTGATAAAGCTCTTCAAATGCTGCGATAGATTTTTTACGAAGAAGAAAGGCACTCACTAATGTGACTAAGCCAATTCCTCCAAAAATTGCAGCACTTATGATATGCCACCAGCCATCTTTTGAGTGTTCAGTTAAACTTAGATAGACACTTGAATTCATGTTCAATGCAACAGTTGAATCTGGTTCAAGTATAGAGTCAAGAAAGCCAGACAAATCTACAATTCTATTATTTCGAGATTTGTTGTTGACATTTTTACTTAGAGGTTGTAACTGTGTACCTACTAGAGTAGCTGGATTATCAATAAGTGTTTCAGTTGCAGCTTGATCCATAAGTTTTTGAATCTCTTTATCATTTTCTTTAGCCTCTACAACTGCAAATTTACCATCACCATCATTGCTATATTGCACAAGATATAAAACACTTCCACCTTCAACTTCTCCAACCACTTCTGGATAGATATCATAGACAGTCATAGTAACTTCTTTACCTGACCGTGTGTCGTCTGAAAATGGATCCATTGGATGTTGATGATGATTCCACATGAAGACAGTTCCTGCAGAAAAAGCAAAGAAAACTAGTGAAAGAATAAGCCCTGAAATAAAGCCTTTATTTCTTTTTTCTTTAAACATCATAATCTCCTTTAGTTTGATGATTAAATTATAGCAAAAATTCCTATAAATTTCAATAATAGTCTTTAATACAAATGCTATTAAACAAAGGAAGAGAGCGCTTATCAAAAATTTTATATGATATTTCAAAAAAAGAGCTTGAGATAATCTCAAACTCTCCTATTATTTCAAATTCTATTTTCTTGCCATCTGTTCATCTTGCTTAAGTTGCTTAACCAATTGATCAACGCTATCAAATTTTACCATATCACGGATACGGTCCAACCAGGAAACGATGACAGTTTCCCCATAGATATCGTCAGAAAAATCAAAGATATGAACTTCAAAACGCTCTTCTTCGCCATCAAAGGTTTCATTTTTACCTAGACTCGCCATACCACGATAGACTTTTCTTTGAATTTCAACGTCAACGGCATAAACACCATCAGCTGGCATATATGTTCGATCCAAGTTGACTAGATTAGCTGTCGGGAAGCCAATAGTTCGACCTCGAGCATTTCCGTGAACCACTACACCTCTCGTTGGTAAAGGAAATCCCAAAAGTTTGCCTGCTTCTTTTACATCTCCTTCTAGAATGGCTTGGCGGATACGCGTTGAACTAATTTTCCCCTTTTCATCCTCAACTGGTGGAACAATAACCACTTCACCATGGAAGAGTTCTTTTAAATCCTCAGCTGTTTTTCTATCTGAACCAAGAGTATAGTCAAAACCAACTACAATAGTATCTGCCTTTGCTTCCTTGACATAGGTCTCAATGAATTCTTGGGCAGTCATATTTGCTACTCGACTAGTGAAATCCATCAAATACAAACTCTCAACTCCAGCTCTCTTCAATCTACGCTCACGTTCACTAGCATACAAAATATGCAATAAGTGTTCAGGTGAGTATTGATTCAGAGTTAGTTTAGGTGATTCGTTAAAAGTTACTAGAGCTACTCCCTGGCGCTTTTCAGCAGCAATGTTAGAAGCTATTTCAAATAATTTTTGATGTCCAAGATGAACTCCATCAAAATAACCAAGTACAAGGACGTTTGGTCCTGGTGTTGCAATATCTTTTTCTGTTTTAATAGGTACTGTAATAATCATAGTATTTATTATACCAAAAAAATGGCGCTTTCAAAACAATTTAGACTGAATTCAGCATATAAAACTTAGATCAAACTTTCTTTGACTTCATTACGGAGTTGCTCTAGACTATCAATACCATATTTGTCCATGACTTTTGGTAGATTTTCGATAATATCTGGACAAGCATATGGATTGGTAAAGTTTGCTGTACCGACTCCGATAGCTGATGCACCAGCCAGATACATTTCTAAGGCAGCTTCAGCTGAATCCACTCCTCCCATACCAATGATTGGAAGTTTAGTTGTTTGAGCTACTTGCCGGATTAGTTTTAGGGCTACAGGAAATACTGCAGGTCCAGACATGCCACCTGTCCCATTTGCAATAATCGGCTTTCTAGTTTTGAGATCAAAACGCATCCCTACAAGGGTATTGATCATGGTGAGTCCACTAGCTCCAGCATCTTCTGCAACCTTAGCAATGGTTACGATGTCAGTAACACTTGGAGTCAATTTGACGTAAACGGGCACTTCTGATGCTTCTACGGCAGCCTTCACCACATCATAGGCCAACTCAGGATCTTGTCCAATTAAAAGTCCATGATTCCCATGATCAACGTTAGGACAAGAGATATTGAGCTCAATGGCTTTCACGTTAGTTGCCTTAGAAATTCCATGAGATACGGCCGCGTATTCTTGTTTTGAAAAGCCAGCAACATTTGCGATTATAGGGAGATTTGGATATTCTCTTTGAAGCCAAGGTAATTTTTCAGAGAGAACGACTTCTAAACCAGGATTTTGTAAACCAATGGCGTTTAGCATACCTGCAGGTGTTTCAGCCACTCGAGGAGTTGGATTACCAAAACGTGGTTCAAGGGTTGTAGCCTTAATCATGATAGAGCCCAAGAGGTCCAAATCATAGTATTTGGCATATTCTTGACCGAATCCAAAACAGCCTGAAGCAGGAATGATAGGATTCTTTAATTCTAAGCCTGGTAGAGAAACTTGTAATCGATTTGTAGTCATGACACTCTCCTTATAAAACTACTGTGCCTGTTTTAAATACAGGGCCATCTTCACACACACGTTGACTAACTATTTCACTATCAGGTACTTTCAAGACGCAAGCGTAGCAAGCCCCCATACCACAGGCCATGCGGGATTCTAGTGATAGATAAGCTCTTGGATGGTCGTAAAATGTTTGGTTGATGTATTTCATCATACCAGGTGCTCCGCATGAGTAGATTGCATCAAATTCTGTGTCAAATTCATTAATCACTACTGATACATTTCCTTGGATTCTATAAGATCCATCATCAGTCGTTACAAAGACCTGACTAAATTTGGATAATTCATCTTCCAAAATAACGGCATCTTTAGTAGCGAATCCTAAAACACTTGTTATTTCAACACCACGCTCATGTAGTTGTTTAGCTACTTCGAGTAAGGGCGGCACTCCTATTCCACCACCAACAATAAGAACACGATTCTGCTTGTCTAAATCAGATAAATCAAAGCCATTTCCTTGAGGTCCCATAACATCTATGCTATCACCTGTTTTTAAGGTTGAAAAGATTGCTGTCCCTGCTCCTTCAACTCGATAGATAAGTCTGCATTGCTGAGTCGCCTTATCTATTGATGAAATCGAAATTGGACGACGTAAGAGATGGGCATCATCAGGTACACGCAAATGAAGAAATTGGCCAGCTTTCATAGCTTCGACCATTTCTCCTTGAAGTACAAGCTCAAAGATTGCTGGCGCGATTTCCTCCTGAGATACTACTCTCATAACTTCCAAGCGAATTACACCCATTCGTTTTTTACAATTTGGATTCATAACTTTTCCTCCTTAAATTTTAAGGGGATCAGATAAAGAAAAACCTTGCACTTGCAAGGTTTCAGTTAAGATATTTACACAAAAGTAGCAAATAAGCACTTGCTTACTTGTTTCCATTGTAGCTTCTTTTCTCTGACACCTTGTGAGTCTCTCTGGACTGCCCTTAAAGGTTAAATTTTCACTAGTATACTGTATCAACCCTAAAAAGTCAAGCAAAAATAGGTAAGGTGTCTGACGTATTTTAGTTTACTTATTTTTGTGAAGAAAGAATCTTTTCTAATTTTTGATAATCTTTGACACTGTCAATTTCGTAGATAGAATTTTCTTCCAATTCCTCTACGTAAACATCTAGTTTTTTGATATTATCTTTAACCATGTTGTCCCAGTAGAGATCTACAAATTCACCGCTTGCATAAGCCTCATCGATAAATCCAACAATCTTTTCAGCTGTTGGAGCATCCCAGAATGAAACTCCACTTAAGATACGTCCATTCTTGCTATCAACGATGATATCTTGAACTTTGTAATCTTCTCCGTAAACTAGGAACCATTCATTGTCACAGTCTTCACGATAAACACTGAAATATGTTGAACGTTCGATATCATTACGGAACATATTTTTGAAAAGATAGTTATCCGCATCAATAACGTAGCTATTAGCCAAGTCTTCTTTTACCAAGTAAAGTGAGTAAAAATTATTGTAATCAGCATACTTATCGTTGAAGACCAAACGAACTCCATACTTCTCTTTAAGGTAATCGAATTGTTCTTTCAAATAACCTACAACGATGATAATATCATTAATACCACGTTCTTTTAAAAATTCAATTTGATATTCAACCAAAGGTTTTTGATTAACTTTAACCAAGGCTTTGGGAGTATTTTCTGTCATGGGTCTCAAACGAGTTCCCAAGCCAGCTGCTAAGATAATCGCTTTCACGCGCTTTCTCCTTTATTCTTTAATAATAATGTAAACACCAGCCATTACAACAAATGAAGTAATGATTGTTAAGACTGTCAGAGGTGTTCCCAAGAACATTGCTGCAAACAAAACAGTCCATACAACATAACTGACATTTAGACCAGTTGCTTTTGCTGGTTGCAATCGATTGATAGCAATGTAGTAGGCAAGGTAAGAAATCATATTAAATGCTGCAAAGACTATCAATAAACCAAACAATTGCCCATTAGCCACTTCTGCAAATGAATGATGCGAGAAGAGCACAATAACAAGATAAGACAAGAAGGATGTAACTTGCCGAATCAAGAGGGCTTCAATTTCACTAAGATCACTTTCCATAGCAAAAGAGCTTAGAACACTTTCACTTCCCCAAGCCAGAGCACAAATCAAGGCACATAAAATTCCAATATAGAAAGAATTCACTTGCTCTGCTTTATAGGTCTGAGCAATAATTCCAGCAATGATTAATAAAATTCCAAATACTGTATTCTTAGAAACCTTGTGCTTTAAAATAAAGAAGGCCAGAAGGACAGAAACTGCAGGATAAATTGCTGAAACCGAAGAAGCTAAAGAGCTACCAATATACTTAACCGCATAGAGATTGGCCTGCATACCAATCGGCCCAGCTAATAATGCTCCAATAATGACACTAACATTTCGAATGTTCAAGAAGATTGAAAAACGTACTTTTCCTTCTTTAACTAAAAGATATCCTAGCAAGATAAAAATACTAAGAAAGTCGTGTGCTGCTGCTACTACAAAAGGTGACAGCTCTGTAAAGATTGAAAAAATATAAGCACTAATAGTTAATCCTAATCCCCAGAATACACCTGATAGTAGACCAAAGGAAACTCCATTTTTATTTTTCATCTGAACCTCCATAATATGTCAAACCTTTAACAGCTCTATTATAACGAGAAATTCCATAATCTCCAAAATCTGCACCATTTTCTTCTTTGTAAATAGTCCAAAGGCTCCAAATAATGTCTTGTAAAATCTTATAAATACGAATTTTTTCCCTAGAAACTGGTGTCTGTTCACTCTCGTAATAAGCTAGAAATTCTTCCTCTTCTTCCGGTGTAAATTCAGACTCTAGAAAGAGAGCTGCCAAGTCCCACATAGGGTCATTCATGGAAGAATATTCCCAATCGATGAGGTAGAGATGTCCATCTGGCGCTTCAATAAAGTTTTCTGGAACCAAATCAATATGACAAGATTTCTTCTCAATTCCAATTTCTTCAAGTTGGTCTTTTAGAGAAATTACCGATTTTCTGACAGCTTCATAGTTTGGATAGGAAATCTCTCCTTGAATCAAGGATTCATATTTTTTGATTTCCTCAAATGGAGCAAACTCTCCTTTTAATTCTTTACCAGACGCATGAATCGTTTGTAGAATTGGCGCAATCTTTTCAAATTTGGTTTTAATGATAGTTGAATCAAGCGTTTCAGCATTTTCAATGTACTGATTAACCTTAATTCCTGCTTCAATATCGAAAAGATAATTTTCTACATCTAATTTTAAATCTTTCAACAATTCAAGATTGTACTTTTCATTCTGGCGGTCGATTAATTTATCCGTACCTTTACCGAAAAACTTAACGATGTACTGGTTTGAGGATGTTTTAACCAAATAGTTTTGATTAGTCATTCCACCCAACTGTTCAACGCTCTGAATTTCTTCATCACCAGCTAATAAAGAAACAATCTTTTCTTTAACGATTTCCTTCACAATAATCCTCCATTAGACTTTCCACTTAAATACTGTCTTGAAGGCAGTATTAAGGTCTGTTGCAAAAACACGATGAATGTCCTTGATTTCTCTCACTGGTTCTTCCAGATAAATGATATTTTTCAGACGATTTGCAAATTTTTTAACTTCCATCATCTGTATTGCATTTTCAAAGTCAACTCTTCCAGAACGAGAAGAGCCAACTAATAGTAGACCTTTTTCCAAGGAATCACGAGTATTGATATTAACCTTATACTCGCTAACGCCCATCATGAGAATGGTTCCCTGTGGTTTGATGTAACGAATCAAGTCATTAATAGCAGGCCCGCATCCATCACCACCACAGCATTCGAAACCGTGGTCAAAACTAAGATCTTCTGGGATGCTATCCGTAATATAGAGCTCTTTAGCAAAAGAGAAGAGTTCCAATTTCTCCCAGTGGCGCCCAATGACGATAATCTCTGCTTCAGGCAAGGTATAGTTGATAATATTAGCCATGACAAAAGCTAGACTACCATCCCCAATCACTGCAATACGCTGACGTCTGCTATGTGAAACCGTCAAGAAGCGATTCATAGCGTGCATGCCCACACTGACAAACTCAGTAATTGCAGCTACTGTATCTTCGATGTCCTCGTAAGCTACCACACGATCCTTAGGTAGAGAAACGAATTCTCGCATAAACCCATCATAACCACTCGATAGGAAATAAGTTCCAGTCATGTAGTTTTCATAAAATTCCTCGTCACTCTGCATAGGTGGTTGATTTGGAATCATGACAACCTTCTGACCCACTTGATAAGTACCAGTTGGATCAGAAATGACCTTTCCACAAGACTCGTGGATCATAGCCATTGGAAGTTTCTTTGATAAGATTTTTGGATCGCGTTTACCTTGGTAGTAGCGTTGATCCGCATGACAAACTGCCATATAGTTTGGTCGAATAAGGATTTGATTCTCTTGATCAATCTCTTCTTCTTGATATTTGATATTGATAAACTTTGGCTTTGTCAGTTGATAAATTTGATTAATCATGTCTTTAGTCTTTCTCAATCATGCTTTTAGCAATCTTCAAGTCTGTAACTGTTGTAATTTTAAGGTTAGAGTATTCACCCTTAGCCAAGGCTACATCTTTTCCCTTAATGACAAAGATTTTACATGCATCTGTCAAAATTTCTTTTTCTTCTGCTGATAAAGAACCATAGAGATCTATAAAGTCCTTGCAACGGAAGGTTTGTGGAGTTTGTCCTTGATAGAGATGGGCACGGTTTGGAATATCTGTGATGAATTGTCCGTTTGTACTCTCTACAATGGTATCGACTGCTTCAACCACGGTATCGACAGCATCATGATTTTTAGCCAGTTCAATGTTGTCTTGAATCATTCGAAGTGTGATAAAAGGACGAACAGAGTCATGAGTGACCACGATATCATCTTCTGCGATTGGACGGTAAGCATCAATGGCTTCGATGATCTTTTCAATACTAGAATTTCGATCTGCACCACCTTTGGTGATAATGATACGATCTTTATGGAGTGGAAGGAATTTTTCAACTAAATCTTCTGCGTGTGTCACCCAGTCCCCGTGAACTCCAACTACAATTCGCTCAATACTTGGTTCCAAAACAAATTTCTCAATAGTGTGAATTAAGATTGGGCGATCTCCCAACTCAAGAAATTGTTTAGGCAAATTACTGATCCCCATGCGTGTGCCAGTGCCACCCGCTAAAATTCCAGCGTAGATCATTTTTATACTCCTTTAGTTCATTCTAAAAAAAACTTATTGTTAACTATTATATCACAATCTGGCTCTATCTTGAAAGAAATACAAAGACTTTATGCCTAGAAAACGCTCTTTTTAAACCTTAATCTGAACATTATTTCTTCCTAGTGAACTTTCTTTTATAAAATACAAATGATTTTCTCATTTCTCCTATCAAGATCTAATCAATTCTATTAATATAGAGTTCTTCAGAATAGTATAGAAACCTTAAAGAAACCTTAAAGTTTAAAGTTGGTTCTAAGATAATACTTAGATTTAAATTAGACTTTTCTAGTTAAAATTGTTAAAATAGTAGGGAAAATAATAGAAAAGGAAGCTATATACCACCATGATGAATATGCAAAACATGATGCGTCAAGCTCAAAAACTTCAAAAACAAATGGAGCAAAGTCAAGCTGAACTTGCTGCTACAGAATTTGTTGGAACTTCTGCCCAAAACCTTGTAACTGCTACACTAACAGGAGACAAGAAAATTGTTAGGATTGACTTCAATCCAGCAGTTGTTGACCCAGAAGATATTGAAACTCTATCAGATATGACAGTTCAAGCAGTCAATGCTGCTCTTGAGCAAATTGATGAAGCAACTAAAAAGAAACTAGGGGCTTTTGCTGGTAAATTACCATTCTAATAGTATAAAAAGAGGCTGATGTTCAATTCAGCCTCTTTTGTCTTACCTAGAAAGTAAATATTTCTGTTGCTTTCTTGAGAAGCAAGTCCGTATATTCAGGATCTTCCTGAGCGGTCTCAAGCTCTTCTTTAATTTTTTCCAAATCATCTGTTATCATACCATCAACTCCCAAACGTAGGGACTTATCAAAGGATTCCGAACCATTGATTGTCCATACATAGAGTTTTTGTTTTGTATTCCAAAGCTTGGTTACAAAATATTCATCTAAGGTAGAATATTCCATGGTATAACCTGTAGCATTTGTTCTTGGAAAAACGGAATTATAGGGCAGTATGAAATAGACTGGAATCTCTTTATCATACTGGGTAACTTTTTCAATAACATGATAATCCAAAGATTGCATCTGATGCCCATAGATTTTAATTTTTGCTCCATATTGATCTAGAAAATGATCCATCATCTGAGCACTATCTTTTCGACTTGTTTTTATTTCGATCAGCAATTTCTGATGAAGGTCATTGGCACGATTTATATAATCATCAAAGCTAGATATTTTAGTCTGATAACCATTTTCATAAATATCTAATTGCTTCAACTCATCTAAAGTTAAGTCTTGTGGTGTTACATTTAATCCCGCTAAACTTTTTAGGTTCGCATCATGCATCATGACAAACTGACCATCCTTGGTTTCCTGCACATCCATCTCAACTAAATCTGGTTTTAACTGAGCTGTTTTTTCTAAGGATTCAACTGTATTTTGGACACCATTCCCATTAGAAACTCCTCTGTGAGAGATGACAAGTGGAGGATTGACTACGGGTGCTTCGAGATAAATATAGCCTTCAATCGCAAAGAAGATACTTGCGCACCCCATTACACCCCATCTCATAATATGGTCCTTTTTCCGTCTTGGCATAATATCCAACTCCTCACCAGTTAAAAAGGAGGTAAACTTAACCAAGAAGTAGGTTAAAGACATATAGTGGATATTTTTAATCAAAATATAGTTTGAAATAGCTAGAATCAATGATTCTCGGTGTGTGAGACCATCTGCTAAAGACTGGATCATCAATAGAGGAATTAAAGGTAAATAAAAGAAAAGATTTGTTTTGACAACAATGAGAAAGAGATGCCAAGCGTAAAACCAAAAATGATTTCTGGTTTTTTCTAAACTGTAAACCACTGCTTCCTTAACCGTCATCTTTTCAAAAAAGATTTTTGGTAGAACAAAAACCAACTTAACAGAAACGCATAGGAAGAGGATTGACAAGATGATAATACCAATCCACCACATCCAGTATTTGTCTTCCATGTAGGTCTGAATAAACTCAGGTATCACTATTTTATTAAAATAATAAATTTTAAAAATCTTCCTGATAAACGGAAAAATCATAGCAATATAAACGAAGATAAACAAGGCCTTGGAAACAGTCAGACGTTTCATGAAGGCTATACTTTCACGAAATACCTTGCGACTATACTCAATCAAGGTTCGTTTCTCGTGATAAAGAAGGTGTCGAGCCCCAATAAAGAGGAGACTAATTTGAAAATAGGCTACTAAAAGGTTAATGGCTATTAAGATTAAAAACCCAAGGCTGACTAAAGGCGCATGTTTTAAAATTTCAAAAACATTGTTATAGGAAATAAATAAATAGCCCGTCTGGCTTAGTAAAAAACCTGCTATCAATGAGTTCAGTGGCAACCAAATATAGTCTACCAGCATGAAGATTAGAAAAAATAGAAAGAGGATTTTATCAAGATTGAGGTAAATCTTTTTAAAACCCAATTTTTTAGGTTTTTCAGGTTTCATAAAACCTCCTAATCAAAAAACTGTGACAAATCTAGTCCACCAAAAGGATTAGAGTTCAGGCTACTCTTGGAGTCCAGTAAAATTCTGCTTTCATCAGATTCTAGAAAAGCTTCATAAACACGCGCAGTCATTCGTGCATCCTCTAAACTATTATGAGACTGCCCCTTGAATCCTAAAAATTCAGCAACAGTCTGTAATTTTAGATTTGCAATGCCGTGAAGATCCGAACTCCGTCGCTCAAAAGCTTCATCATAGAGATCGACTAGATATTGACGACTATAATCCAATCCATACTCTAGTAAGATTGGTAAATCACTCTTGGCTGCATTATAACCAACAAGGGGTAATTCACCAACAAAGTCTTGAAAATTCTTAAGAACTTCCTCCACCATCGGTGCATCTTTCAAGGTTTCAGACGTGATACCCGTTAAGCCGTTTATAAAACTTTTCAATGGTACATCGGTATGAACATATGAGTCAAATGCTCCTACTTCTTCACCATCTTTAAAACGGACTGCAGATACCTGAATCAAGTGAGTTTTATCTTGGTGTTTATTAAATTCCAAATCAAATGAAATATAATCTCTTAATTTTTCCATCTTATCCATTCCTTATTGTATTTGAAAAAGAAACTACTTGGTTATATCTAGAAACCAAGCAGTTTTTTCTTATCCTCCAAATAAGCGAGCAAAGAAGCCTTTCTTCGTTGCTTGTACTTCTTGCTTAGCCTGATCCAACTCCAACTGAAGGGTTTCTTGGTCCTTCATGGCTTGTAGGGTTAACTGTTGTTGTTGATCCAATTGCTTATCTTTTTCTGCGATTTGACGGTCTTTGACACGCATCTGTTCATCTTTTTCAGCTAACTGTTTGTCTTTAGCCTTTAATTGCTCATAAAGACGGATGATTTCAGCGTTCTTTTCATCAACAAGAATCTCCATTAATTCACGTTGCTTCACATCATCACTAACAGGTTCATCTTCAAAAATAGTTTTTTTGTAGATTTCTTCAAGCTTAATCAAGCCACTGCGAGTTACCACAGTGACTCCTTTATCATTTTTAGTCGTATCTTCTTCAGGTAATTCCTTGACACGGTTATTGATTGCTTGGCGGGACAAGCCCAAAACCTCAGCAATCTCACTTACAGTCATCTCAATACTCATAATATCCTCTGAAAGTTTTCTAGCTTTTCTTTATTTAAATATTATCATAAGCAAGCAAAACTGTCAAATATCACCGTGTTTTCAACCCTTTTTCAAAACAATTTCTCTTCTAAACTAAATTGTCTTTCAGCTTTTTTAAACTAAACATCAGTTTGCAATTTTACCACCGGTCCTAATCAATTGAAAACCTTTCTTGGTTTATAAAGAGTATCCCGTTTCTCTAAAATGGCTAATAACTTATCACCTTCAAAACCAGCCAATTCCTTCTCAGTTTGCTCCAATTCAATAAAGCGACCAAAACGCACTTCTTCAGCCTGCTCTGGGGTCAAATAAACCTTAACTAAGTCACCTGTACCAATCTCTAAGGGATGAAGAAAGTCTAACTCACCAGCTTGAACCTTTTCCTCAATTTCATTCAAGGTCAAAGCATCATCTAACTGTAAGCCCGCAGCGCTTGTTCGTGTTAAATAAGACATATGAGCTGCATAGCCAAGTTTTTCTCCCAAGTCAACTGACAAGGTCCGGATATAAGTCCCTTTGCTACATTTTACACGGAAGGTAAATCGAGCCAGATTATTTTCATAGAAAATGGAACTTGTTCGTTCAAAACTATAAATCGTCACCTGACGTTCTGGACGATCCACTTCCTGACCAGCACGCGCATATTCATAAAGTTTGCGCCCATTGACCTTGACAGCGGAGTACATAGGAGGAACTTGTATGATAGGTCCTGTAAGGCCAGAAATCGCTTGATCAACAAGCTTTTCATCTAAAGGAGACAATACTGGTGTCTCAGCAACCACCTCACCACTAGCATCCTCGGTTGTTGTAGAATATCCCAGAGTAATTTCACCCTCGTAAATCTTACCTTCGTCCTGCATAAACTCAACCATGCGGGTTGCCTTACCGACGGCAATCGGCAAAACACCGACAACATCAGGGTCTAAAGTCCCTCCATGACCAATCTTCTTAGTTCCTAAAATCCTACGCAGCTTGAAAACTGCATCATGCGAGGTCATCCCCGCCTCTTTTTTTAAGTTGATAATACCGTTCATTGATTAACTTTCTAAAAATACTAAAACTCTTTTTTGGAAATCCTTATTCTGTTCATAGAGTGCATGTCCACACCCTGGTAAAATAATCAGTTGGCTACCTCTGATATGATGATGCAATCCAAACGAACCATCTACGCCAAGAACATCATCTTTTTCTGTTCCAATGATTAACGTAGGGCAGTTGATTTTTTCCAAAAAATCTAGACTATCATGTTTCAAACAAGATACAGACTGAATATCAATACGTTGTTTATCTTTAATATGACCAAAAATTCCCATTATTCGATAAAGGTATTTAAATTTTCCAAAGGATTTAGTCGTGTAAGAATGACGAGCGATATCAATCATCAGATCTTTATAAGTTCCTGTTTGACTCAGGTTCAGCCAACAACTAATTCTATCCCTACCTAGATTACTTAGTTTTGCAGTTGTAACAGCCAAAACTAACTTTTCAACCTTTTCTGGAAAGTTTACAGCTAGCCATTGGGCAATCATTCCACCTTGCGAAATCCCCATAACATAGGCACTGGTAATATTCAATACCTCCATTGCTTCTGCTACATCTGCTGCCATATCTCGCGTCGTATAGCCCTGTCTCAGCTCATTGATTCGAGAAAAAACATAAATTTTGTAACGTTTGGCAAGTATACGGTATGTGATTGAAAAAGACATATCCATACCTTTAACCGTCTGAATCCCATCCCCCAACCCTGGTATGATAACGAGAGACTTCTTTCCTTTACCAAAGGTCACATAGTCCATGCTCTTATCGTTAAAATATAAGGTTTTCCCTTTTGTTGAAGACATTACTTCGTTCCCTCTACTATTTTTTCACGATTTATCTATGCTGAGTTTTTAAATGCAAGGCAAAGCCGGCAGTCACTTTTTCAAATCCAACTGCCTGATAAAACTGATGTGCAGCATTTCGTTCAGCGGTTAATCCACTATTTAGAGCCAGTGCCTTAACTCCTTCTTTTACAGCTTGTTTTTTCAATTCATCGATTAGCCTACTAGCAATTCCTTGTCGTCTTGTTTCTTTTGCAACTGACAAAGCTAAAATACGATAGTAAGATCCATCTTCTTCAAAAAAGAAGAGCTTTGCATAACCTAAGAAACCTAAAATTTCTCCGTTTCTTTCAGCTAGAAGACAGCCATAATGTGATTGAGAAAGAATCATTTCTAAACGTCGAGACAGATTAGAAGCGGTCGTTGGATAGCCCAAGTCTTCGTATAAAGACAGTAGGGCTTCAGCATCTTTCATGGTTGCTTTTCGTATCTGCATAGGATCCTCCTAGTCTTCCTTCAAGGCATCAAATTTCGCTTTCATAGTTGGATTTTTTCTTGTCAATTTTTTAACGGAAACATCATCCAATTTGTTGTTAGCAAGGCGCAGTTGGTTTTCTGATGTGGTCAGGAATTTCTTGACTTCTTCCATCCGTTTAATGGCCTTGTCAATTTCATCGATGGCCTTGCCGAAGTTGACCGAAGCTGAATTGTAGTTCTTAGCAAAGGCTACCTTGAAAGCATCCAAGTCTTCCTCGAAATGCGTAATGTCAATATTTTGTTCACGAACAAGTGCTAATTCCTGCTTGTATTTAAGAGAATTAAGGGCAGCATTTCGCAAAAGTCCAATCAACTGAATAAAGAACTGGGGACGAATGACATACATCTTCTCATACTCGTGGCTAACATCGACAATCCCAGTATTGAAGTAGTCGTTATCAGCCTCAAGCATACTTACCAAAACTGCATACTCACAGTTTTTCTCACGACGATCCTTATCCAACTCTTTGTAAAAATCCGCATTCTTATGTTTCTTCTCTGTCCCATCAGCTTCATTTTTCATCTCAAACATGATGGAAATGAATTCTAGTCCATTTTCATCAAAATCACGAAAGATAAAATCGCCCTTAGAACCACGTGCTGAAACCTTGTTGTCTTTTTCAAAGTAGGCATTTGGAAAGGCAAAGCTTCGAACCTTGTTGAATTCACTCTCCGCATAGTGTTCCAAACTTTCACCGATTGCCTTGGTTGATTGTTGCGCCTTGAAATTCTTGTAAAATTCAACCTGCTCACTAGCTGCCTTGAGCTGGGCTTCGTAGTTTTGTTTAACAGAAGCTAGAGACAACTCATTTTCTTTTTCTTGTAAGAGGAGCTGATTTTTGACCTGATCGCGTTCTTTTTCAAGATCAGAAAGAGTTTTTTGTAGTTGATTTTCATGCTCCAAGCGCAAGGTAGCCAATTGATTTTCGAGAGCTTGGACTTCTTTTTCTTTCTCTAGCAAGCTTTGACTAGCACTTTGCTCTACCTCTTTTTTTGCCAATTCTTTTTCTGTATCAAAGTTGTTAATTTGACTTTGAAGCTGGGCAATTTCTTGATCTTTTTGAGCCAGTTTTGCTTGTTGATCATTTAAGGCTTTTTGTTCCACTAATGTCAACTCTTGCTTGATTCTCTCGTGTAATTCCTTATCAAACTCTACAGTTCGAACTTGAGAAAGCAGTTCTGCATATTGGCTTTCATTGACTGTAAATACTTCGCCACAATTGGGACATTTAATCTCGTTCATGTTATTCCTCTATATTTATCTATTCTACATTCATTATAGCATGGAAAAACAAAAAGAAAAAGTTGGAATGAATCCAACTTTTAATCTACGTATGTATCTTCGTTTTTATTTAAGAAGGCGTAAGGTAATCCCATCAGTAGACCACCACCAATAAAGTTACCAATAAAGGTTACACCCCAGTGACGAAGAATATTTCCAATACCGAAGTTTGCGATTGAATCAGCAGCAACACTGAATTTCACGATAGCAAATGATGCAAAGTTTGCGGCAATGTGCTCGTTTGTTAAGAATACAAACATATAAATTGCTGAAAGAACCAACCAAAGTTTAGCACCACCATCTTTGACTAAAACAAATGAAAGAATTGCGATATTTACAAAGACATTAGCCAAGATAGCTTCAAGCAAGACTAGTTCATTTGAACGGCCCAACTTCATTTCCACAACTCCAGAAATAAAACTATCATGTGTTAGGTTTGCATAAGCTGCTGAATGGGCGAAGCCCCAACCTGCTATAAGAGCACCGATCAAATTAAAGAGTGTACAATATAGAAGGATTTCAGCTGTTTTTCTCCAGCTAATCTTTTTCAAAAAGCTACCAGCTGTCAAGAACATCATGTTAGATGTTACTAACTCAGCATTTAAGAAGACAATGTAAGCCAATCCCCAAGCGAAAACAAATGGGAAGAGGAAACGTCCACTACCTGGAGCAATCTTATTAATCAAGTCAGCTCCAACTGCACCAGCTGCTGTACTAAATGTTAAGAATGCACCAGCAAACATTGAACGGATAGCGTACTTGATTTTACTTTGACTGTAAAGACTTTCCTTTTTCTTACAAGCAAACTCAATTTTTGAGATAAATTCTGAAGAAACCATATAAACTCCTAAAACTTTTATTTGTGAATATTATAACATAAAATCGAAATTATGGGAAGGCTTTCTTAATTCTATTTACAATATTTTTATCACTTTTAGCAATCGTTTCCATTTGCTTTGTATCAGCATATTTAATATTTTCAACTCTTTATTTTCAAATTCTCTACTTTATATATTCACTATATGTTTTTAATTTGTTCTATATGAATTTACAAAAGAGTCTCTTTGATTTTCAGCTAAAGTCCATGTACTAATAATTTGTTTGAATTTATAGACAGAGAAAATAACGTTTTTATCAAAAGCTTCTTTGAAAAAAAAATCGAGGTCTGGATTTTTTTCACCGACCTCCTCTATTATTGATTTTCATTTTATTTAGTAAGAGCTAAGTGCTAATCAACATAAGTCTCTTCATTTTTATTAAGATAAGCGTATGGTAAACCTATCAGGAATCCTCCACCTATCAAGTTAGCAATGAAGGTAACACTCCAATGACGGAGGATATTTGGAATATCAAAGTTTGCAATCTGATCAGCTACAATACTAAATTTAATAATACTAAAAGACGAAAAATTGGCTGCAATATGCTCGTTAGATAAGAAAACAAACATAGAAATAGCTGACAAGATAATCCAGAGTTTGGCATTGCTATCCTTAACCAAAATTGAAGACAGAATGGCAATATTTACGAACATATTTGCCAAAATCCCTTCCAACAAGACCAACTCACTAGGTCGTGCCAACTTCTTGGCTACAATCTTTGAAAGATAACTGTCGTGTGTCAGGTGTGAAAAAGCCGATGAATTAGCAAAGCACCAACCTGCTAACAGAGCGCCAACTAAGTTGAAAAAGGCACAATAAAGTAAAATGATAAAAGCTTTTTTCCAATCAATCTTCTTCAAAAATGTTCCAGCTGTCAAGTACATCATATTTGATGTCACCAACTCGGCATTCAAGAAAACGATATAGGCAAGTCCCCAAGCAAATACAAAGGGAAATAGGAAATAACCAGCACTTGGAACGATGCTATTGAGTAGATCAGCACCTATGGCACCAGCGGCTGTACTAAAGGTTAAGAAAGCACCGGCAAACATCGAGCGAATGGCATATTTAAACTTACTTTGGTCAAATAAACTTTCTTTCTTATGGCAATAATAATCAATCTTTGAAATAAATTCTGACGAACTCATATAAACCCCTTAAAATATCATTGTTAATATTATAACATAAAACATTTTAAGTGGAAATAAATTTTTGTCCTTTACATTTGATTGTTTTTAGTGTTTGCAAAAGCTTCAATTTCTTCTGCAGTCAACCCTACCAGCTCTGAAACCCACAAGCCGACAATATCTGACAAAACAGAATCGCAGACATATTCATTCTCACCATGACCATATTTACAAGTAAATAGTGGAGTTCTTATCGCTGATTGATAAAAATTGAAGGCTAACTCTTGCAGTTTTTCTGGCTGAAATTCAAGTCCCAACTCTTGTGCAAGTAGAGTTCTCACTTTGTCCCACTTTTCGCCTTTTGACTGGTAATTTTGTCGTGCTTTGTTGATAAATCCCTGACAGAATTTTGCCAACAAATCCTTGTTTTGGTAGAGTAACCGACAAGAAAAGTCTGAGATAGAACCAGCATGAATTAAGAAAGTAAGCAAGTCATCAAGGCTTTCTGCTACCCGACCAACTTGGCCTTCACTCCCTATAAAGCCGATACTCTGATCTTCAAGAATTACATATTCTCCCCCGCTGCCGTCTTTAGCAAAGGCTATGGGCGAAAGAGAATAAACTTCATTGTTCTGAGAAAATTCAACCTCTTTCAACTGGTCATAAAAGAGAATATCGCATTCTTGCATCCATAAAATTCTTAGTTGTTTATCTTGTCTTATTACTTGTAGTTGATTCATATTAGCTACTCTCCTGGCTTTGACAATTGTCACAAGTGACAACAATCCAATTTTAGCAATCGACTCTTAATAATAATAATAGATTTTAATATGGCACTTCTTGGCCACATTGGCAAGATTTTTCACTAACTCCTCGTTTCTTTTGCTTTTTCCAAAATGAAAAGTAAAAGATTTTCCATCTTTCCTTGTAAAGTACAGATGATACCTGTCCCCATTCATTCTTCTCCCTCGAACGTAATCAATATCAATCTGTCTAATTTCAGCTAGAGGAACAATCCTTTTTCTAAAAAGAATAA
>NZ_JUOS01000011.1 GCF_001075875.1 Streptococcus oralis | reverse complement strand
AACAACGTGAAAGCCAGCGTCTTTAGGCGCTGGCTGGTAATTTGGGCTTATAGCCCTGGTTCAAACCACCCGTTAGACGGGTGGTCATGATTAGTGATTTGGTAACCAGCTGAGGGTAAAGTTAAGGATTTGAGCATCTAGCAAATCCTGATGACGGACACTCTGAACTTCTTTCTCATCCAGTTGACAGTTTTTTACAAAGTGGAAGTGTTCATGATTTTGTTGAGTACGAATATCAAGCCATTTTTCCTCTTGAGCAAGATAGACACGAAGGTGGTCAAAGAGCGGAATTCCAAGGTCATAACTTGCTTTTCCTGGGCAGGTTGGGTAAAGTCCAAGAGCAGACCAGACATACCAAGCCGAAAGACTACCGTTATCCTCATCGCCTGGATAAGCATCCCAACCAGCTCGAAAGGCTTTTTGACGGAGAGTCTTGATTAGGAGACTGGTATATTGGGGATAATTACTATAACGGAAAAGATAAGGGATGTGAAAGCTTGGTTGGTTTGAAATGGCTAGTTGACCAAATGGTGCTGTTGCCATTTCGCTCATCTCGTGAATTTCATATCCATAGCCTGTCGTTTCAAAGAGAGGGAGACTTTGACAAGCTTTTAAAAGATAGTTACTAAAGGCTTCTTTTCCACCCATTAGTTGGCTAAGTCCAGAAATGTCATGTAAGACACCTAGACTGGCTTGAATAGCTGAACACTCAGCGTAGTCACGACCCCAACTATAGGGAGAAAAGTCAGGACGGAAGTTGCCATCTACATCACGCGCCCTCATGTAACCCGTCTCAGAGTCAAATAGATTCTGATAGTTTTTAGAATATTGAGCATAGGCTTGTGCCAGCTCTTCTTGACCTAATTTTGCTGCGCAGGTAGAGATGCAAAAATCACTGTAAGCATAGTCCAGTGTATGACTGACACTTTCATGGAAGTCCGTGGATAGGTATCCTAGCTTTTGGTATTGGGCCAGGCCGTGTCGACCATTGATAGCTTTTGGATCTGCCTTGGTCGCAGTTTTGATCATGGCTTTGAGAAATTCTTCCTCAAGCTCAGGTGCCATGTCTTTACAAGCACTATCTGCAATAAGGCCATCAATCAAAGTGCCAGGCATCATTCCTCTTTCATCAGGGGCAAGCCACTTAGGAAGATATCCAGTGTCGCGGTAGCTATTGAGGAAGCCTTCAAGGAACTGACGATAGTATTCTGGAATAATCAAGGCAAAGAGTGGGAATGAAGTGCGGAATGTATCCCAAAAACCATTGTTGGTAAAGAGAGGACCTGGTTTAATTGTTCCTGAAGTGAGGTCTATATGAATCTCTTCTCCCTGTTCACTCACCTCATAAAAGTTTTGCGGGAAGAGAAAGAGTCTGTATAGACAATGATCAAAAAATGTTCGGTCTACAGAGCCGGTTTCCACGACATCAAAACGGCCTAGAAGGTCTTCCCAACTTTTTTTGGCGTCTGCTTTTGTTTCTGTAAAATCCTGTTTAGGAAGATTAAAGAAAGCTTGTTCTTTGGAAATAAATGAAGTGGCCAATTGAACTTGAGCTTCCGCTCCAGCCAAATCAATACGCCAGTCTTGCCCCTCTTGATTGATAGATAGAATATCCGTAGAGAATGTGAGGGAAGTATACATGACGAGGGGACTTTTATTGGTTTCAGTTTCACCTTCTTGGATCAGGGCCAGAGTTCGCTTATCGACTTGTTCAACTGTCAGTTCATCTGCTGCGTGAAGATAGAGTGAGAGCTTCTTGCCTTGTGTCTGTCTTAGCTGAATAGAAGCCCCATAGCAAGTAGGTGTGAGTTGGGTTTCAATCTGATAACGCTCAGAAAAAATCTTTAGAAAATGAGGATTAAAAATAGCACGTTCAAGATTATAAGAAGATTGACGATGAAAGAGAGTGTCACCCTTGATTTTTCCTGTAACTGGAGTCAGTAAGAGCCAGGAGTAATCGCCAATCCAAGGACTAGGCTGATGGGTTAATCGAATGCCCTGAAATATGGGAAGATGGGGATCGAAAAACCAAGAACCTTCTTGGTTGCTAGTTTGGAGGACAAAGTAATTCATGCCAAAAGGAACACCTGTGTATGGTAGTGTATTGCCTCGTGAAAATGCATGTTTACTGGCTGTTCCAAAACGCGTATCTATGGTTTCAAGTATAGGCTTCATAGCGATTTCCTTCTGTAGTTTTCTACATTATATCAGAAAAAGGATACTTTTAGAAAATGACTTCAAAATATAACAATTTTGTAGAAAAATGACTAACATTTGTGTATATATTTTCTGGACTAAAAGCTATATACTGAAAATGAAAATTTGTTTGAAAGAGGCAAAATAGTTTATGGTTTATTCTAAAGAAATCGTCAGAGAGTGGCTAGATGAGGTAGCGGAGAGAGCCAAGGAACATCCTGAATGGGTAGATGTCTTTGAGCGTTGCTATACAGACACTTTAGACAATACAGTTGAAATCTTAGAAGATGGCTCGACTTTTGTACTAACTGGGGATATCCCAGCTATGTGGCTTCGTGATTCAACTGCTCAGCTTAGACCATACCTTCATGTGGCAAAAAGAGACCCTCGTTTACGTCAGACCATTGCAGGTTTGGTCAAACGTCAGATGGCCTTGATTCTCAAGGATCCCTATGCCAACTCTTTCAATATTGAGGAGAACTGGAAGGGTCACCACGAAACAGACCATACAGATCTCAATGGCTGGATTTGGGAACGCAAGTATGAAGTAGATTCGCTTTGTTATCCATTGCAGTTAGCTTATCTCCTTTGGAAAGAAACTGGTGAGACTAGCCAATTTGATGAAACTTTTGTCACAGCGACCAAGGAGATCCTTCATCTCTGGACGGTGGAGCAAGATCACAATAAATCACCATACCGTTTCGTCCGTGATACCGATCGTAAGGAAGATACCTTGATAAATGACGGTTTTGGACCTGACTTTGCAGTGACAGGTATGACTTGGTCAGCCTTCCGTCCAAGTGATGACTGCTGTCAGTACAGCTACTTGATTCCATCAAATATGTTTGCAGTGGTTGTCTTAGGTTATGTCCAAGAAATCTTTGCAGAATTGAATCTAGCTGATAGCAAGAGCATCATTGCTGATGCCAAACGACTCCAAGCTGAGATTCAAGAAGGAATTGAGAACTACGCCTACACTACAAACAGTAAGGGCGAGAAAATCTATGCCTTTGAGGTAGACGGTTTAGGAAATGCTAGTATCATGGATGATCCAAACGTGCCAAGCTTATTGGCGGCTCCGTATCTGGGTTACTGTGATGTTAACGATGAAGTGTATCAAGCAACTCGTCGCACTATCCTGAGCCCTGAAAATCCATATTTCTACCAAGGAGAGTACGCAAGTGGACTCGGAAGTTCACATACCTTCTACCGTTATATCTGGCCGATTGCTCTATCTATCCAAGGATTGACAACGACGGATAAGGCAGAGAAGAAATTCTTGCTAGATCAGTTGGTTGCCTGTGATGGTGGAACAGGTGTGATGCACGAAAGCTTCCACGTAGACGACCCGACACTCTACTCACGCGAATGGTTCTCATGGGCCAACATGATGTTCTGCGAATTAGTCTTGGATTACTTGGATATCCGCTAATGAGCTTTTGCTCGACAGATTCTTGTACAGAATCACAAATATATTTTTAAATTTAAGTTAGAATGAGGTTTTACTCATGGAAAATGTTGTTGTACATATTATCTCTCACAGCCACTGGGATCGTGAGTGGTACTTACCTTTTGAAAGTCATCGTATGCAATTGGTGGAACTTTTTGACAATCTTTTTGATCTTTTTGAAAATGACCCTGAGTTCAAGAGTTTCCATTTGGATGGACAAACCATTGTCCTTGATGACTATTTAGAAATTCGCCCTGAAAACCGTGACAAGGTTCAGCGCTATATCGACGAAGGCAAGCTCAAGATTGGTCCTTTCTATATCTTGCAGGATGATTATTTGATCTCCAGCGAAGCTAACGTCCGCAATACCTTGATTGGACAAGCTGAATGTGCTAAATGGGGCAAATCTACGCAGATTGGTTACTTCCCAGATACCTTTGGAAATATGGGGCAAGCACCTCAAATCCTTCAAAAATCAGGCATTCACGTAGCAGCCTTTGGTCGTGGTGTGAAGCCAATCGGATTTGACAACCAAGTCCTCGAAGATGAGCAGTTTACCTCTCAATTTTCTGAGATGTACTGGCAGGGTGCGGATGGTAGCCGTGTACTCGGCATTCTATTTGCTAACTGGTACAGTAACGGGAACGAAATTCCGGTAGATAAAGACGAAGCTTTAGCTTTCTGGAAACAAAAATTGTCAGATGTTCGTGACTATGCATCGACTAATCAATGGTTGATGATGAACGGATGTGATCACCAACCAGTTCAACGAAATTTGAGTGAAGCCATTCGTGTGGCAAACGAACTTTTCCCTGACGTGACCTTTGTTCACAGCTCCTTTGATGAATATGTGCAAGCAGTGGAAAGTGCACTTCCTGAAAACCTATCAACGGTCACAGGTGAGTTGACCAGCCAAGAAACAGATGGTTGGTACACTCTTGCCAACACCTCTTCTTCACGCGTTTACCTCAAACAAGCCTTCCAAGAAAATAGCAACTTGCTCGAGCAGGTCGTGGAACCATTGACTATCATCACTGGTGGACATAACCACAAGGATCAATTGACCTATGCTTGGAAAGTACTCTTACAAAATGCGCCCCACGATAGTATTTGTGGATGCAGTATTGACGAGGTCCACCGAGAAATGGAAGTTCGTTTTGCCAAGGTTAACCAAGTCGGAAACTTTGTCAAGAGCAACCTTCTTAATGAATGGAAGGGCAAGCTAGCTACCCAAAATGCGCATAGCGATCACCTCTTCACCGTTGTCAACACAGCTTTACATGACAAGGTAGATACCGTCAGTGTTGTGGTGGATGTTGTTACCTGTGATTTCAAAGAGTTACATCCAACTGAAGGCTACAAGAAGATGGCAGCCGTGTCCTTGCCAGAGTACCATGTTGAAGATTTGGATGGTCATGTCATTGAAGCGAAGATTGAAGACTTGGGTGCAAGTTTTGGCTATACTTTACCAAAGGACAAGTTCCGCCAACCCTATATTGCTCGTCAAGTGCGCGTGACAATCCCAGTTCATCTTACTCCACTTTCTTGGGCAAGCTTCCAATTGGTTGAAGGTCAAGTAGAGTACCGAGATGGTATTTATCAAAATGGAGTTATTGATACACCGTTTGTAACTGTGAGTGTAGACCAAGGAATCACAGTCTATGACAAGACTACAAACGAAGCTTACGAAGACTTTATCCGCTTTGAGAATCGTGGAGATGTCGGAAACGAGTATATTTACTTCCAACCAAAAGGAACTGAGCCAATCTATGCTCAATTGAAAGGATACGATGTCCTAGAAAACAATGCTCGCTATGCTAAAATCTTGCTCAAGCATGATTTGACTATTCCAGTCAGTGCAGATGAAAAATTGGATGCTGAACAAAGAGGCATTATCGAGTTCATGAAACGAGATGCAGGTCGTTCAGAAGAGTTGACAACCATTCCTCTTGAAACAGAAATGACTGTATTTGTGGACAATCCACAGATTCGCTTCAAGACTCGCTTTACCAATACAGCCAAAGACCACCGCATTCGTCTCTTGGTAAAAACTCATAACACTCGTCCAAGCAATGATTCCGAAAGCATCTATGAAGTTGTGACAAGGCCAAATAAACCAGCAGCTTCTTGGGAAAATCCTGAAAATCCACAACACCAACAAGCCTTTGTCAGCTTGTATGATGATGTAAAAGGAGTGACCGTATCCAATAAAGGATTGCATGAATACGAAATCCTTGGAGACGACACCATGGCTGTAACCCTTCTCCGTGCTTCAGGTGAACTCGGTGACTGGGGGTACTTCCCAACACCGGAAGCTCAGTGCTTGCGAGCTATCGAAGTTGAATTTGCAGTAGAATGTCACCAAGCAGGGGAACGCTTCTCAGCTTTCCGTCGTGCCAAAGCCTTCCAGGTGCCATTTACAGCTCTTCAAGTTGCAAAACAAGAAGGTAGCGTTGCAGCAACAGGTAGTCTCTTTAGCCATGCAGCGCTGAACTTGCCACAAGTCTGCCCTACAGCCTTTAAAGTTGCTGAAAATGAAGAAGGATACGTCCTTCGTTACTACAATATGAGTCAAGAAAATGTCCGCGTGTCTGAAAAACAACAAACTATTCTTGATTTGCTAGAACGCCCATATCCAGTTCATTCAGGACTATTGGCACCACAGGAAATTCGTACAGAATTGATTAAAAAAGAAGAAATTTAATTTCAAAAAGAAAACATAAACAGAAAGGAGGAGCGAAAAAGTAAGAACCAACTGCTGATTCGCTCCTTTTTACAGGTGAAAGAAATGACACTTGCAACCATTGATATTGGAGGGACTGGAATTAAGTTTGCCAGTCTAACTCCTGATGGAAAAATTTTAGATAAGACCAGCACACCAACTCCAGAGACTCTAGAAGATTTGCTCGCTTGGTTGGATCAACGTTTGTCAGAACAGGACTATCGTGGGATCGCTATGAGTGTACCAGGTGCAGTTAATCAAGAAACAGGGGTGATTGAGGGAATCAGTGCTATTCCATACATCCATGGTTTTTCATGGTATGAGGCCCTTTCTCATCACAAGCTACCTGTCCATCTAGAAAATGATGCCAACTGTGTTGGACTCAGTGAATTGCTAGCTCATCCTGAGATTGAAAATGCAGCCTGTGTCGTGATTGGTACAGGAATCGGTGGAGCCATGATTATCAATGGCAAGCTTCACCGTGGTCGCCATGGTTTGGGCGGTGAGTTTGGCTACATGACAACCATCGAACCAGCAGAAAAACTCAACAACTGGTCGCAACTCGCTTCCACAGGAAACATGGTGCGTTATGTGATTGAAAAATCAGGTCAGTCTGACTGGGATGGCCGTAAGATTTACCAAGAGGCTGCAGCAGGAAACGCCCTCTGCCAAGAAGCCATTGAACGCATGAACCGTAACCTAGCTCAAGGCCTGCTCAATATCCAGTACCTAATCGACCCAGATGTCATTAGCCTAGGTGGTTCTATCAGTCAGAACCCAGATTTTATCAAAGGGGTGCAAAAAGCAGTAGACACCTTTGTGGGAAGATATGAAGAATATACAATTGCTCCAGTTATTCAAGCCTGCACCTATCACGCAGATGCCAATCTCTACGGTGCCCTTGTCAACTGGTTACAGGAGGAAAACCAATGGTAATTTTTACAGGACTTAGTTCCAAACAAGCGCAAGCTATCGAAGTATTAAAAAGTCACATTTCTCTATCAGATGTAGAGGTGGCAGTCGCTCAGTCTGACCAAGCTTCTATCTCTATCAAGGGTGAGAAGGGGCAGTATCAACTGACCTACCGTAAACCTCATCAACTCTACCGTGCTTTATCTGTGCTAGCAACAGCTTTAGCAGAAGGGGACAAGGTAGAGATTGAAGAGCAGGCGGCCTATGAAGATTTAGCCTATATGGCGGACTGTTCGCGCAATGCCGTGCTCAATGTCGCATCTGCCAAGCAGATGATTGAAGTCTTGGCTCTCATGGGTTACTCAACTTTTGAGCTCTACATGGAAGACACTTATCAAATTGAAGGACAACCTTACTTTGGTTATTTCCGTGGGGCTTATTCAGCTGAGGAATTACAGGAAATCGAAGCATACGCCCAACAGTTTGACATGACCTTTGTCCCATGTATCCAAACCCTGGCCCACTTATCAGCCTTTGTCAAGTGGGGAGTCAAAGAAGTGCAAGAACTCCGCGATGTAGAAGACATTCTTCTCATCGGTGAAGAAAAAGTCTACGACCTGATTGATGGTATGTTTGCGACGTTATCTAAACTGCAAACTCGCAAGGTTAATATCGGAATGGATGAAGCTCACCTAGTTGGTTTGGGGCGTTATCTTATCCTGAACGGTGTTGTGGACCGTAGCCTCCTCATGTGCCAACACTTGGAGCGCGTGCTGGATATTGCAGACAAGTATGGTTTCCACTGCCAGATGTGGAGCGATATGTTCTTCAAACTCATGTCAGCAGACGGCCAGTATGACCGTGATGTGGAAATTCCAGAAGAAACTCGTGTTTACCTTGACCGTCTCAAAGACCGTGTGACCTTGGTTTACTGGGATTATTATCAGGATAGCGAAGAAAAATACAATCGTAACTTCAGTAACCACCACAAGATTAGCCAAGATATCGCCTTTGCTGGTGGTGCTTGGAAGTGGATTGGTTTTACACCACACAACCATTTTAGTCGTCTCATTGCAGTTGAAGCCAATAAAGCCTGCCGTGCCAATCAGATCAAAGAAGTCATCGTAACTGGTTGGGGAGATAATGGTGGTGAAACAGCCCAGTTCTCAATCCTCCCAAGCTTACAAATCTGGGCAGAACTCAGCTACCGCAATGATTTAGAGCGTCTGTCAGCTCATTTCAAGACCAATACAGGTCTATCCGTTGAGGACTTCATGCAGCTGGATCTAGCCAACCTATTGCCAGACCTACCAGGTAATATACATGGTATCAACCCCAACCGCTATGTCTTTTATCAGGATGTTCTCTGCCCAATTCTTGACAGACACATGACACCTGAACAGGACAAGCCACACTTTGCCCAAGCAGCTGAGATTCTTTCTGACATTAAAGAAAAAGCGGGCGCTTACGCCTATCTCTTTGAGACTCAGGCTCAGTTGAATGCCATTTTAAGTAGTAAAGTGGATGTGGGACGACGTATCCGTCAAGCCTATCAAGCAGGCGATAAAGAGAGCTTGCAACAAATTGCTAGAGAAGAATTACCAAAACTCCGAAGCGAGATTGAAAACTTCCACAAGCTCTTTAGCCAACAATGGCTAAAAGAGAACAAGGTCTTTGGCTTGGATACAGTGGACATCCGTATGGGTGGACTCTTGCAGCGGATCAAGCGAGCAGAAAGTCGTATCGAGGCTTATCTTGCTGGTCAAATTGACCGCATCGAAGAACTAGAAGTAGACATCTTGCCATTTAATGATTTCTACGGAGATAAGGACTTCGCAGCAACGACAGCCAACCAGTGGCACACCATTGCGACAGCTTCGACCATTTATACGACCTAGGGGTTAGAGTACCCTGTTAGGAGCAAGGTGTTTCTCGTGAAACATTCTTCTTATAGAAAAAATTCTCCACATAAAATAATTTGTGGAGTTTTTTCTATAATTAGTAGTTTAAACTATCCTAAAAATAAGAGTATACTATTTTTGTAAACGTTATCAAATCTAAAAAATGTGAGATTATCAAGTTTTAGAAAAATAAAAAGGGAGGAAATTATGAACAAGTTTTCAAAAACTTTGAGAGATAATTGGATATTTCTCTTAATGGTTTTACCAGGGACACTTTGGTTGATCTTATTTTTCTACATCCCAGTATTTGGAAATGTGGTTGCCTTCAAAGACTACCATATGACTGGTGAAGGATTCGTCCACAGTATTATAAATAGTAAATGGGTTGGACTAGATAACTTCAGATTCTTATTTAGTTCAAAAGATGCCTTTGTCATCACTCGAAACACTGTCCTTTACAACCTTGGATTTATCTTTATTGGTTTGATCGTATCGGTTGGGATTGCCATTATCCTTAGTGAACTTCGCTCTAAGCAAATGGTTAAAATCTACCAAACTTCTATGTTATTCCCGTACTTCCTATCTTGGGTTATCATCAGTTTCTTTACAGATGCTTTCCTAAATATCGATAAAGGGCTTATCAATCACACCTTAGAAGCTCTCGGAATGAAAGGGATTAACTTCTACGCAGACATCAGTATCTGGCCTTACCTCCTCCTTTTCCTAGGTATCTGGAAAGGCTTCGGATACAGTAGTGTTATGTACTACGCTACAATCATGGGTATTGACCCAACTTACTACGAAGCAGCGACAGTGGACGGTGCTAGCAAATGGCAACGTATCCGCAACGTAACCATCCCTCAGTTGACACCACTTGTGACAGTATTGACCATCCTTGCAGTCGGAAACATCTTCCGTGCAGACTTCGGTCTCTTCTATCAAATCCCTCACAACGCTGGTCAGCTCTATAGCGTAACAAACGTATTGGACGTCTATGTCTTTAATGGTTTGACACAGACAGCAGACATCGGTATGGCTTCAGCAGCTGGTCTCTATCAGTCAGTTGTCGGTTTGATTTTGGTTATCCTATCAAACTTACTTGCAAGACGTGTTGATCCTAACTCAGCACTATTCTAGAAAGGAGGAGCATATGGCAAAAAAAATTCAAAAAGAAAAAATTGATAATGTTGGCATACACTCCTTCAGCAAGAAAGCAGATATCTTCTTTAGTATCATTTCTGGTTTGCTGGCTTTCTCTTGTATCTTGCCTTTCATCTTTGTAATCATTATCTCAGTTACAGATGAGAAGAGTATCGTTCAATATGGATATAGCTTCTTCCCATCACAGTTTGGATTAGATGGTTTTGAGTTTTTGGCTCAGTTCAAAGATAAGATTTTACAAGCACTCTTTATCTCAGTGTTTGTGACAGTTGTTGGTACATTGACAAACGTCTTTATCACGACAACTTATGCCTATGCCATCTCGCGTTCAACATTTAAGTATCGTAAATTCTTTACAATCTTCGCTCTTCTTAGTATGTTGTTCAACGCTGGTTTGGTACCAGGCTATATCGTAGTGACTCAATTGCTTCACCTTGGTGATACTATTTGGGCCTTGATTGTTCCAATGCTTCTATCACCATTCAACATCATGTTGATGCGTTCCTTCTTCAAGAAAACCATCCCAGAAGCAATCCTCGAATCAGCTCGTATCGATGGAGCTAGTGAAGCTCGTATCTTCTTCCAAATCTGTTTGCCACTGTCACTACCAGGTATCGCAACGATCACACTATTGACAGCGCTTGGATTCTGGAATGACTGGTTTAACGCCCTTCTTTACATCAAGAGTGATAACTTGTATCCATTGCAATATTTGCTCATGCAAATTCAAAACAACATGGATTACATTGCTAAGTCAGTTGGTATGTCAGGACAACTTGCGGTTGCCCTACCAAAAGAAACAGGTCGTATGGCCATGGTCGTAGTTGCGACTGTTCCGATTGCGATCCTCTACCCATTCTTCCAACGCTACTTTGTAAAAGGTTTGACTATCGGTGGTGTTAAAGAGTAAGGAAGTTTAAGAAACATTGTTTCTTCTCTAACTCTGATTTTTCTGACAAAGGAAAATCAACAATCTAATTTTGTTAATAACTTTAAAAATAAAAAAAGGAGTTTTTATAATGAAAAACTGGAAAAAATATGCTTTTGCATCTGCTAGCCTTGTCGCTTTAGCTGCTAGCCTTGCAGCTTGTGGAAACCTTAAAGGAAATAACCAAAAAGCTGCTGAATCATCATCATCAGGTGATACAACTGTTATCAAAATGTACCAAATCGGTGACAAACCAGATAACTTGGATGAATTGCTAGAAAATGCAAACAAAATCATCGGAGAAAAAGTTGGCGCTAAGTTGGATATCCAATACCTTGGTTGGGGTGACTACAGCAAGAAAATGTCAGTTATCACTTCATCAGGTGAAAACTATGATATCGCCTTTGCAGATAACTATGTCGTAAACGCTCAAAAAGGTGCTTATGCTGACTTGACAGAATTGTACAAGAAAGAAGGTGCTGACCTTTACAAAGCGCTTGACCCAGCTTACATCAAAGGTAACACTGTAAACGGTAAAATCTATGCAGTTCCAGTTGCAGCCAACGTTGCATCTTCACAAAACTTTGCTTTCAACGGCCCACTTCTTGAAAAATATGGAATCGATATCTCAGGTGTAACTTCATACGAAACACTTGAACCAGTATTGAAACAAATCAAAGAAAAAGCTCCAGATGTAATGCCATTTGCTGTTGGTAAAAACTTTATCCCATCAGAAAACTTTGACTACCCAGTTGCAAACGGACTTCCATTCGTCATTGACCTTGAAGGCGACACTACTAAGATCGTAAACCGTTACGAAGTTCCTCGTTTCGTAGAACACTTGAAGACTCTTCACAAATTCTATGAAGCAGGATACATTCCAAAAGACGTAGCAACAAGCGAAACTTCATATGATCTTACTCAAGATACTTGGCTTGTTCGCGAAGAAACAGTAGGACCAGCTGACTACGGTAGCAGCTTGCTTTCTCGTGTTGCTAACAGAGACATCCAAATCAAACCATTTACTAACTTCATCAAGAAAAACCAAACAACTCAAGTTGCAAACTTTGTAATCTCAAACAACTCTAAGAACAAAGAAAAAGCAATGGAAGTGTTGAACCTCTTGAACACTAACCCAGAACTCTTGAACGGACTTGTTTATGGACCAGAAGGCAAGAACTGGGAAAAAGTTGCAGGTAAAGAAAACCGTGTTAAAGTCCTTGATGGATACAAAGGAAACACTCACATGTCAGGATGGAACACTGGTAACAACTGGATCCTTTACATCAACGAAAACGTTACAGATGAACAAATTGCACAATCTAAGAAAGATTTGGAAACTGCAAAAGAATCTCCAGCGCTTGGATTCATCTTCAACACTGACAATGTGAAATCTGAAATTTCAGCTATTACTAACACTATGCAACAATTCGATACAGCTATCAACACTGGTACTGTAGACCCTGAAAAAGCTATTCCAGAATTGATGGAAAAACTTAAATCTGAAGGTGCTTACCAAAAAGTATTGGATGAAATGCAAAAACAATACGACGAATTCTTGAAAAGCAAAAAATCATAAGAATAATTGATTTCGTGTATTCATTCCTAAAAAGAGCGATCACTGCCTTATCTGGTTTTTCCAGATGGGGTGGTGATTCTTTTTATAATAAATACATATAATTATTTGTATTTTGTTCAGAGTTTTGCTCTTACATTTAACATAGGTTATAGTCATATGAAAAAATACTATCCTCTTTTCAAAATCAGTGCAATCTTATCCTACTTATTTTTCGTATATGGACTTTCTCAGTTGACTCTTGTTATCCAAAACTATTGGCAATTTTTTCTGGATCCGAAACCTTGTCAGTCTTGTCTTTATTGGCATCATGATAGGGATTTTAATCAAGACAGGGCATGGATATCTTTTTGTTATTTCAAAGAAAAAATGGCTTTGGTATACAGTTTTGACGGTTTTCGTAACTGTACTTTGCATATCTTTTAATTTTCAAACGGCAAGACATGTACAGTCAACCTCTGAGGGCTGGGCTGTACTAATCGGCTATAGTGGGACAAATTTTGCCGAGTTGGGTCTCTACCTGACTTTATTTTTCCTAGGTCCTCTGATGGAAGAGTTGATTTATAGGGGTTTGTTCCAACACGCCTTCTTTAAAGATTCGAAGCTTGGACTTGACCTGATTCTTCCTTCGGTTTTGTTTGCTCTTCCTCACTTTTCTAGCTTTCCAAATTTCTTAGATATTCTTGTTTTTTCGACATTTGGAGTATGTTGTGCTGGATTAACTCGTTATACCAAGAGTATCTATCCTGGCTATGCAGTCCATGTGATTAATAATATTGTAGCAACCTTACCATTTTTGTTAACTTTTCTTCATCGAATATTTAATTAAAACAAGATCTGAAAATGAATCTTGTTTTTTATTTTTCGGTCAAATAAATTGCATTCGCTTTCTTGGGAGAGTATACTGGTATAGTTGAATGAAAAATTCTGATAATTTAATCTTAGAAAAGAGAATCAATCTTATGTCAAAAGATATTCGAGTTTTACTTTACTATAAATATGTTCCCATCGAAAACGCGGAACAATTTGCTACAGACCACTTGGCTTTCTGTAAGTCTATCGGCCTAAAAGGTCGTATCCTAGTCGCTGACGAAGGGATCAACGGAACCGTTTCTGGAGACTACGAAACAACGCAAAAATACATGGACTACGTTCACAGCCTTCCAGGTATGGAAGACCTCTGGTTCAAGATTGACGAAGAAAGTGAGCAAGCCTTCAAGAAGATGTTTGTTCGCTACAAGAAAGAGATTGTCCACCTTGGTTTAGAGGATGATAACTTTGACAACGACATCGACCCACTTGAAACAACAGGTGCTTACTTGTCTCCAAAAGAATTCAAAGAAGCCCTCCTAGACGAAGATACAGTTGTCCTTGATACTCGGAATGACTACGAGTACGATCTTGGTCACTTCCGTGGGGCTATTCGTCCAGATATCCGCAACTTCCGTGAATTGCCACAATGGGTCCGTGATAACAAGGAAAAGTTTATGGACAAGCGCGTCGTAGTTTACTGTACTGGTGGAGTCCGCTGTGAGAAATTCTCTGGTTGGATGGTTCGTGAAGGCTACAAAGATGTCGGTCAATTGCATGGAGGAATCGCGACTTACGGGAAAGACCCAGAAGTTCAAGGGGAACTTTGGGATGGTAAAATGTACGTTTTTGACGAGCGTATCGCAGTCGATGTCAACCATGTTAACCCAACTATCGTAGGGAAAGATTGGTTTGATGGAACACCATGTGAACGCTATGTCAACTGTGGAAATCCATTCTGTAACCGTCGTATCTTGGCATCAGAAGACAACGAAGATAAATACCTTCGTGGCTGCTCGCACGAGTGTCGTGTTCACCCACGTAATCGCTATGTTTTAGAACATGAATTGACACAAGATCAAGTCATCGAGCGTTTAGCAGCAATAGGTGAGAGTTTAGACCATTCTGAAGTTGTATAATAAACATTAACAGTCCTAAAGGGCTGTTTTTCTATGCTTTTGACTAAAAAATCTTAAATTTGTTTCTGCTTCTTTCAGGAAAATGGTGTATACTATATGTAAACGATTTCAAAGGAGACCATTTATGGTGAAAACATTTTTTATTCCAAATAAACAAAGTATTTTAGGACAACAGGAGATTTTAACAGCTAAGTCAGTCTTGGCCCTAGTAGATGGCTTAGAGTCACATAGTTATGATGCTGTTTATCTTCGTCAACCCCTCAATCGCCTTGAGTATATCGAGTGTGGAATCATAGGCAAGTCTCAATTTCTCTTTAAAGTTCGTTATGTAGATGCTCAAAAAGGCTATCAAGTGATCATTCCTGACTTAATTACAAGAGCTGACTGGGTGATTGTAGAAGCTCTCTTGCAAGCCTTGTCTAGCAAGGTTGGTGAATCTGTTGAAGGTTTGTCAGACTTTGATTTGGAAGACTATTTCCAAGAAACTGTTAAAAACTATCTAGCTGATAAGGATGCTCGTTTGGCCTTCTGCCAAGGAATTCTATCAACTATTTACTTTGATAAGAAGGATTTAGAAAGTTTCCTAGAAGAAGATGGACTGGCACGTTTTGAAGAATTAGTTAAGAGGGTTCAAGAGTCAGATGCTTATCCTGCAAGTGCTAAATTCTACCCAGATAGTGAGGGTAAGGTTCATGGAATCTACCACCTGGCTCAAGGAGTAAAGACTATTTTGCCAAAAGGTCCTGTTGTTCCTGTGCCTTATGTTGAGCAGTTGGCTGGTAAGGATCTTGTCTGGGAGATTGACCTGGTGAAAATATCTGGAGATGGTTCTAAGCCTGAAGACTATGAAGCAGTAGCTAGACTGGATTACCAAGCCTTTTTAGAAGCTCTTCCAAAGGAACTTTGTCAGGACTTGGATGCCAACCAAGTAGAGGTAGGACCAGTTTTAGGAGAGGATTTTGAAGCTTTAGCAAATAGATAAATAAGGAATCTGTGACAAAAGTTTCTATAAAGTTAAAAAGCGGACAAGATTAGTTTTCTGATTATCAGAATTCTGTCTTGTTCGCTTTTTTTGTTTCTAAAATTTTATAGTAATGATCCTCTAAAGCTAATATCTTTCTATCTCGCTACCTTTATCTTACATAAAAGCTAGGATTCGTAGATATTCAAAAACCAGAGTCATTTCTGCTAGGAAGAAGAGAAATAGGATACCACCGTTAACTAGAAATGCTAAGAGAAGGCGATAGAAGGAGTCAGTTTGGCTATCTTTACTTGGTCTTGAGATGGTATAGAGGTTGGCAAGAAGTACCAGACCAATGCTAATGAGGCAGAGAAGAGCCGCAAAGCGTAGACTATTAAAGAAGGCAAAGAAACTCGCAATACCCGTGAGCAGGAGAGGAAGGGCGAAGAGTCTGCTGTACTCTTGCAAGGCTTTTTCCAGTGTCCAGTCATTGTCCTGATTGACAAAACGTTTAACCACAAATCCACCCATAAGGATAGAAAAGAAGAATAAGCTTGTCGCTACCAAGATGGAGAAGATAGAAAAGAGATTCAGTGAAGGGAACTGCTCGATGGCATGAGAGTTGATAGCCGCCATATGGCCGTAGTAGTCATGCTTGATATGATAAATCGCACAGAAGAAACTAAGAGCAGAAAAGATAGTCAGTAGCGCAAAGGCATTATAACTATGTTTTTTATCTGTATCAAAACGAGCTGTCGGCTCTTTCAGAGCACCTAGTAGCCAAACCCACTGATCAGCCAGTTCTTCTTTGAAAACTGCAAATACTGCTGTTTTTGTAGATGCAGAATCTGGTAAAAATGGGCTTTCCAAAGACTTGCTAGTCAAAGATTGATTTTTCTGAGAAGCTTCTTTAACAGGTTCTTCTGACTCGTCTATCTTTTCTAATTTTTCAGCGAGCCCTTCAGTCTGTACAGTTTCCTCACTAGTTTCCTTATCTTCTGGATTGGCTTGAGGATTTTCCTCAACTATTGGCGCCTCGTCTCTTGCCTCTGAATCTTCTTCAATGAGAACTGAGTCGGATGGGCTATCTTTTTTATCATTGTTGGCTGTTTTTTCGAAATCAGCACTTTCAAACCATTCTTGAGTCATAATAGACCTCCCTTTTTTGATTAATTTTTGAGTAGTAACTACTAGTTGTCTTTATTCATGATTTCTATAAGAAAGCAAGCGATCTTATTATGGGAAATAGATACTTTGATTAGATTTTGCGACGAGGAGATCTTGCGTATCTTTTTTTTCTGTTTTGTAAGGGTTCGCTAATGCTTCACCTTTACTACCTCCCGTAGGTATGTCATGTCTGTCTCGATGCCAACGATAGATATCACCATGTTCAGCAGAAAATTCAAGATTGATTCGATCAAGTTCCTTCTGAGATAACTCGAGTGAGATATCTTTTCTTGCCTCGAATTCCACACGACCATGCACTTGGATATCGTCTGCCTTGATATGTTCATGATCTGCTTGGATGCGGCTATCTGTTAGACTGGTTTCAAATACATTGACAATTCCAACTGTGATTAGTTGGCTATTTTTAATCTCGCTATCAGTGATACGAAGGAGATATCCATTTGACAGAATCTTGGCATTGCTGAGTTTTGCATTAGCAATTGAAAGGATACGATGGTTTACCTGGGCAGTTAGATTTTTTAAGTCTTTTCCTCTTGGTAATGAGAGAACAACTTCATCATTGCGGCTAGAAATTCCGCTTGCGATAAAGAGAATACCCTCGATACTAGAACCTATAGAGCGACGTGTAGTTGACTTGGTGTCAGTTATTTCAAGACTTTTCTCTTTGATAGAGTGTTGAAGATTTTCTTTTTCAGAGATGGTTGGATGATACTGAAGGTGAATCTTATCATCGTTTGACTCCGTAATGACGAGCGAATGTTCTGTTAGTGAGATGTTTAGATTTTCAATATCTTGATCAAAAACGAGTTCTTCCATTCGACTTTCAAATACTGGATTTTGAGACATTGCAAGGAGGCTTCTGACACCATCTGTTTGGATCCCGATGATCATCATGGAAAAACCAATGATACTAGTAACAACACCAAAGATAAGAAATCCTTTTGTCCATTTACGCATGTCTTTCACCTCTCTTTCCTCTATTAAGAATCCATTGGATAAGTCGAAGGACTAGTAATCCAAAGAAACGTGCTACATAGGAAGTTGCTAGCAAAACTAGGGACGAAGCTCCGATTGCCAGTAAACCTCCACCAAAAATCAGAATAAAAGCAGATGTAGATTCAGCTAGAATGTAGAAGTTTTCAAATAGGAGAACAGTTCCGAGAACCATTCCAGCTGCTGATACAGCAAAGAAGGCTATAAGTACGCTGACAGCAGCGATAAAAATCCCGATGATAGCCATGAGAAGACCAATTCCGACAGGAATTCCGATAGGAGCTGCAAGAAGGGCTAGTAGAGCGATGCGTAAAATATGGCGGTCGTTCTTGCTGGAATTTTCTTCGTTGATTTTCTTATCAAGAAGTGTAGTCAGGACATCATGGGCAGCTTCTTTAGGGCTACCAAGGCTAGCGATAAGCTCCTCCTCACCTTCTGGACCCGCACCATCAAAGAGTTCTTTGAAGTAGTCCATGGCTTCGATGCGATCAGATTGAGGAAGCTTCATCAGATAGGCTTCAAGCTGATTCAAATATTCAGTTCTTGTCATGGCGAATGCTCCCTTCTATGATGCCATTGATAGTGTCAGTGTAGAGTGTCCACTCTTCTCTGAGTACAAATAGTTGTTCCTCCCCAACCTCTGTCAAGGAGTAGTATTTGCGCATCCGACCTTGGTATTCGCGAGAGTATGTAGTCAGATAGCGGTTGGTATCCAGTTTTTTCAAGATGGGGTAGAGGGTAGATTCCTTGATTTTGGCAATGAGTTTAATGGTTTGGCTAATCTCATAACCATAGGAATCCCCTTGTTCTAGGATGGCTAAGATGAGAAATTCAATCAAAGCCGATGATGTTGGAAAATACATGGGGCACCTCCTTTTTTAGTATGTAAAAATTTTATATATAATTATTCTACACATACATCATACATCTATTTGTAAGCCCTGTCAAGCAATATGTGTAAAATTTTTATATATAAAAAATCTTCTAGTGAGAACTAGAAGATTAGAGGATTTTCTGAGAAGTTTATCTGAATTTTATCATAGATTTTGTATAATCAATATTTTCATCCAATAGTTTTAATAAAGGAGTTACATACTCAGGATTCGGAAACTTGGGACCGAAAATGACTTCACCGATTTGAATTGAATTTTTTCGTTCGAGATATAGTTTACCGAATTCAGGAGAATAATCAATTTTTATTTTTTCGTTATCAGAATTTAAGTTAGAATATTGTAAAATACGTAATTCTTCTTCATACTTGTAATCTACTGATTTGAATAGGTAGCGAATTTCTTCTACACAGTCAGAGATAGCTTTTTTATAGAATGGATCACCAGGATTTTTATAGTCCCTTAATTCTGATTTTAAATCTACTAACAATCCTTTTAATCGCGTTACTTCTTCACTAGTGAACAGTTCAGTTTCTTCGATGTTGAATTGCTCATCGGAGTAATGAACATAAGCTACACGATATAAATAATCCTTATCAGTATTCGGTGTAGAATGTTTATCTTCAGAATTTTGTGTATTATCGGTGCTTCTAGTCGTCATCTCTTTGTTGGGTTCATTTGAAGAGATATTGTTTTGAAATTCAATGCTTGAATTCATTTTATGACTGATTTTTATATCTGAGTTTTTTTGATACCAAGGAAGGTCACTCAGTGAATGATAACGAGCAAAATCATTCTCATTTAGTACAATACAGACCCCTTCGGCATTATTTCCATATTGCGACCACATAGCAAGATCGTCTGTTTTACTAGTGAAACTCGTTAAAAACCAAGAGCTTGGCTCCAAAGGATTGCGCTTTTCTAATTTTAAAATGTCCTCTAGAATAACCCCTTCTTCAGGATCATTCATATAGTTGGCATTATTCAGGCGTGTTTTTCCTGAGATGGAGAATGGAGCCTTATCCTCTTTTCCTAGTATGCTTTGGAGTGCTTCTCCCGAAGTATAGTGACCGAATTTTAGGTTTCTATTTTTGTCTTCAACCTTTAATCCAAGCTCATACTTGATTCGTTGGACAAGCGTATAAATTTTGATTAGCTTATTAATTTTTTGGGAGTCTTCTCCGTAATGCTCTATCCAGGATTTTAAAATATCGTATTTTGTATCGGAGATGATACCAAGTTTTAAGGTGCGAATAAGCAAATTTTTCTCTTTTTCATCTTTCCCTTCTTCAATAGATGAATCAAAACAAAGTTTATCCAGCGCTTTTACGATATTACTAGTGGAAATCTGAACTTGATCTTGCTTAAATTGTTCGTCGTTTTCAAGTATCTCGATAAGCATATTTAAAATTTTAATACTCGGAATAGACTCCAAGGACTGATAGATATCGTTTACGAGATTTGATTGCTCTATTTGATTATTTTTTACCAAATCCATCCGAGCTGTAAGATATTGAACAGTGATTTCTTCAGATTGTTCGAATCTATCGTGCAGTCTTTTTAGTTTATCTATGATTTCAAGTTTTTCCTCTTCATTTTGTTGTTTGGTAATAATTTTGGTAAGAACTTCAGCGTAGTATAAAGTGATCTCTTCATTTTTTTCAAAATTTAAAGCCATTTTCTTTAGTTTAGAAGCTGTATCATTCAATTTATCTAAATTGGTTTGTTCAAGTGACAACTTGGACAAAGCCATAGCATACGAAAAAGCAATGTCCTGAGCTTCATTGAACTTTTCGTATATGACCTGAATTTTCTGAGTAGTTTCAGCAATTTCTTCAGCTTTCATCTGTTCGACTGATAGATTGGATAAAGCTATAGCATAGGATGAAGCAATGTCCTGAGGTTCATTGAATTTTTCGTATATAACCTGAATTTTTTGAGTAGTTTCAGCAATTTCTTCAGCTTTCGTCTGTTCAGCTGATAGACTAACTAAAGCTCTAGCATAATGTAAAGCGATATCTTGGGGCTCATTGAACTTTATGTAAATATCATTAATTTCTTGAGCAACTTTAGCAATTTCTTCAACTTTTGTCAGTTTGATTGCTAGATTGGCTAAAGCCATAGTATAATATAA
>NZ_JUOS01000191.1 GCF_001075875.1 Streptococcus oralis | reverse complement strand
CTACACAGTTGAAGAGGTAGCTGGAACAGACGCAACCGTTACATACGATACTATGAAAGCAAATGTAACCATCACAGTTTCACACGATGGTACAGCTAAAGCTCTTGTGGCAAATCTTGGAGATATTGCAGATAAAGAGTTCAACAATACAGTAACTCCTCCAGAAGAACCTAAGTTCCAACCAGAGAAATACGTTGTTTCTGAAGAGAAA
>NZ_JUOS01000190.1 GCF_001075875.1 Streptococcus oralis | reverse complement strand
TTCAGTTGAATGGTGTGAATTTTACCCTAAAAATACACAAATTGAGCTAGATTTTACCAATAAATTCACAACACCAAAAAGTTTTTCGAGCAAATATTTGTAACTAAATAGTTATCTTGAATTACATTTACATTACCTTTTCTAGATTAAAGTATATTAATTAAACCACAAATTATTAACCTAAGTTTCCAACTCTAAATGAAAACTTTTCAAAATAACATTACGTAACAAAGTAAGACTAATATCCTTTTCATAGTCAATTTCAAATGAAGTTGACTTCTTTTTAAATCCTTCTTGTTTTATTTGTTTTGAAAACTCCTCCAAAATAGTCGTATCAGGAAAAACTATTAGACAATTTTTTCTAAATGAGAAACTAATCGACATGCCATTAGAATCAAATAAAGTGACTTTACTTGCTCTAGCTTTATAGTTCAAGGTAGGATAGTTATCCTGTAAATAATTTATTATTATACCAAGGCTTTTCTTGAATTGCTCATTATTAATTTTAGAGAAATTATTATAAAAAGCTTTTTTAAAATTAACATATATTGGTAATAATTTAGCAAGTTCAACATTGGCTGGAAGATGCGCTTGCTGCCCAGTTTCTGCCTTTTGGCTTACCCAATCATCATGATTTAAATATCCAAACCTAATCAAATTAATTTGGGGTTGTTTTGACTGTTCTTCCAAATCAAATTGTTCATAGTTTATAGCAAGATAGTACCCATCTTTTGACTTTTTTTTCGAATTACCTTTCTTACCGTAACTCCTATTACCAAAAATTTTATTTTCAGATGATGAGGTTTTAATCTCAAGCGAATATTTTGGTTCTTTTGTGTTTACTAAATCTTTAGAGTAGCCTGTAGGATCCGGCTCCCAAGTTGTAGAGTCTAATTTAGAAATTTTCTGAGTCACTATCTCTTCTAAGAAAAAACCTAAAATTTGAGGTTTGGGAAAAACAGTTGTTCCAATAGCAAAATCTTGTGAAGCATTAGAAATAGTAAAAATTTCATCCCAAGAATTCAATACTATATTTCGTATTGTTTCCATTCTGATAGGAAATTCATTTATCAACCTTTCAGTAACACCCTTCCATTTAGACTCTTCTATACCTTCATAAGGAAACCAAATTTCTTCACTCATCTAAACTATTCTCCTCAACTATTCTAAAAAATTCACTCATTGAAAAACCTAATGCATCCACTATTCTTTTTAATACCGTAAGGGTAGGGTTCCTTTTTCCTCCTTCAACTTCTGATAAATATGTTCTATGAATTTCAGCTAGTTCTGAAAGCCCTTCCTGAGAAAGGTTATTCTTGTTTCGTAACTTTGCAATTGTAATTCCAACATTAAAAATTAAATCATTATTTTTGTCACTCATAGTATTCATTATCTTCTATTTATTTTTTTTTACAATAGACTATGAGTGACAAATATGGTATTATTAAAAGTAATTAATGTTTAAGAAAGAGGATACTATGACATTTGTGTCAAAAACAAAAATTGACTTTATTGAAGATATTTTAGGTGAACCGTATTATCGTGATAAAAACATAATATTATATAACATGGATTCTTTGAGTGGTATGGAAAAACTATCCAATTCTAAATTGGTTAATTTAACAGTAACCTCACCGCCGTATAATATTGGTAAAGAATACGAAAAAATTTTATCAGTAGATGAATATATTGATTGGTCAAAAAAATGGATGAATCTAGTCTATGATATCACTGTAAATGACGGAGCATTTTGGTTAAACGTTGGCTATATGCCTATTAAAGAAAAAGGAAAAGCCATTCCTATTTCATATTTACTTTGGGATAAAAATGAATTCTTCATGATACAAGAGTTAGTATGGAATTACGGAGCTGGCGTAGCTTCCAAAAAAAGCCTCTCTCCACGAAATGAAAAAGTTCTATGGTATGTAAAAGATGAAAATAAATATACTTTTAACTTAGATGATATACGAGACCCAAATGTAAAATACCCAAATCAAAAAAAGAATGGAAAAATCCGAGTAAATCCCTTGGGTAAAAATCCTACTGATGTCTGGCAAATACCTAAAGTAACTTCTGGGAAAAATAGAAGTTCAAAAGAACGAGTCTCCCACCCTGCTCAAACTCCTATTGAATTATTTAAACGTATAATACTAGCTAGCAGTAATCCAGGAGACTTAGTTCTTGACCCTTTTATTGGCTCTGGAACAACTGCTGTAGTTGCCTCATCTTTGGATAGGCTATGTGTAGGCTTTGAACTTAATAGAGATTATCTTGATTTAGCAATAGAGCGAATCAAAAATGAAAAAATCCAGCAACTGGCCTTATTTTAAGAAGACAATAAAAATAGCAGAGACTCACTATCTCTGCTATTTTTATTTTAAATCATCAAGACTGTTTTCTATCAACAGTTCTTCATACTCATCTGCTTCCATGTATTCCCCAAATTTTTCTAAGTGATTATTCGAGAGATATTCACTATACTTTTCAAACCAACCATCTTTTAATCTTTCTATATTTGAAGATTGCAAATAGTACCATTCTATATCTTCTTTCGAATCTATTTCTACTCTTTCCCTATCGTTAAGCCACTGAATGTATTTTAAATCCTTTATATAGGTTAAAGTAGTCTGCAACAATTTCTTATACATATGACTATTTTGATTAATAACATCATCATATTTTTCTTGAGTAATTCTACTAGTGTAAGAAAAAAAACTGTCTATATCTGTATTAATTATATTTCTTACTCTATAGCCAAGTGAATATACTTTAAATTCTTCTGGATTTCCTAGTAGTTCTTTGAAATACGGTGTCAAAACATCTGAAACAAACTCTGCTATTTTTTTGTTTAAAAATTTGAAATTAGTTTGTTTACAAAAATATTCTTGATACAGTTGAAACAAATCTTCAAAATTTAGAAAGATAATCCTTCCGATTGCTTCTTCTTTAAACCAATCATTCTTAAGTAATTGAAAAGAAATCAATAGAGAATAAATATCCGAGCTTTCTTCCTCTTCCCCTATCATATCCATTATATAACCAATAGTAGAGCACATTGTTACTACCAATGGGTCCCCCTTGTCGAAACTTTCAAGCAATTTTTCAAAGTCATTTTCCAACAAAGTGATAAAGATATTCCACAATTTACTCTGAGAAATATCTTTGCCTACAGAATGAAAGCGCTCTGATAAAACATCACATTGTTCTAGACACTTCTCTACAATCATTTGATAATAAGTAAAATTTTTAGAATAAGGAACATAATCAGTAAGGTATAAATTTAGTAAGCCCCTTAACTCTGAGTCGTCATTCTCTAGCACTTCTTCAAATAGAATTTTATAAAAGGTTTTCACAATATACTCAAGTTCAATAGCTGACCCCCAAAACAATTCCTTTTTGTCCTCAAATTGTAGCTGTTCTACAAGTAAATCTTCATAGGCTGGAGGAATTAAATAGGGATTTGGTGAATTTCTATTTCCAATTTTCCCCCTCTCATTGTTTAAAATGCGTGAAATCATAGATGAGTCAAACTTAGATTTCACAGGGCTAGCTTCAGTTTCGAATCTCTCAGGTTCATCTTCATCAGTAGCATAATCTATATACGCTTCATAATGAACAAATATTTTTTTCTAGCAATTACATCATTGGTTAATTTCAGTACCTCTCTGCGTCGTTTTAGTCTATCAGCTGTATATTGATAAATAATATTACTACTCTTTTCGTATTTCATGTTTCACACCTTTTTGTTTAGTGTATTTTTTTGATTTATTTAATTTAATTATACAATAAAATACACTAAAGCTCAACTGATATAATAAGAGTGTAAAGAAATCCTCGAAGATTTCTTGTTAATATCTCCTACTGGTGGAGAACTAACCAGATAGAAATATATGGAGGTAATCGATATGATTACAAATTTGAAACAAACCTTGCGTGAACTACGTGCATATCGTTTAATAAATTACGGTAACACGGCTTACCAACGCATTAGTAATGACTGGCATTTTGAAAATGTACCAACTGAATTGAGAGAGCTTTGGTATGGACAAGATGTCGTTTCTTTCATAACTCTATCTATCGCATATGACTCAGACATTGACCGAATGTCACACAATGAGTTGGTTCGTTGGATTGATAATGAACAATGTCTTATCGCTCGTTTGGAAAAAGTTTTTTCAAACCTTGAAACACAGAAAGTAGGTACTTACTATGGCAAAAACTAACTGGAATAGAAGCCTCGAAGAGGTTCTCAAACAAAAAACGCAACCTAAAGTGATGGTTAGCGAAAAAACTGGTAATGAATATACAGCTGATGTTGTCCCTATTCTAAACGTTGTATCAATTGGTTCAATTGAAGAAATTGATGGGAAGTTCAAATATTCAATTGTAGATACAAACAACGACCTAGAATATACAATCAAAACATCAAATAAGGTTGATGTAAAGTTCGGTACAATTCTTCAATTTAAGAACGTACGTGGCGGTGCAACGACTAATGGTGTTGGATGGTATGCTGCGGACTCAGTAGCAGTGGTTCAACGTAATGCGTAGCCGTAGATATCGTAGAATCAAACCTACTCCTAATTGTAAACCTCAAGGCTATCAACTCTCTCTGATAGCCTTTACGGTTACAACTAGTATGACTGGATTGCTACTCTACATAAGCTATTCAATAGAACAATCGAAACCATATCTGACTAAGCCGTTGCTATTCTTTGCTATTATAGACTTCATTAGCTTCTTATGTTTAGTGTATACTTGGTCATTACGTGAAGAGGTATCAACTATTTCGATACCAGTCATGTCTAATGAAGCCAATAGGTTATCCCAAAAATTGAAGCGATTATTCAATGACAAACAAATAACAGATGTTCTAAAACTTTCAAATTCTACAAGATACGGGGAGGAAATGCCTGAAATTCATGTTTGGATAGATAATAGTTTGTCAGAAGGGTTCATAGCCATTGAAAATATTGCAAACTGGGAACGTGCTGACCGTGAAAAATTTGAGCAACGAGTGTCAGGAATATTAGCAGGTAAATATCAACGTTTCTCTGTTGTCAACTCCGAACTATCCATTGGAGACAGCTATATACTTTTCTACTTTGAAGATACTCTGACCACTCAACGCTTTTTTGTCCAAAATAACGATATGTTGAATGAGTTTATCCATAAAAATAGACACGCTATAAACCTGTCTAAAGACCTTAGTTGGTATTCAGATATAACCCCAATGATGAGTATCATAGCACGTACAAGAGCAGGAAAATCAGTGTTAGCTGGTCGATATATGGCTAAACTAATGTTGTTACAAGGTTGGACAGTTGAATACAATTCTGCTAAATATGACCGATACGTCAAGGAATTTAACGGTCAATCAGAACCTATCAAGATTGTTGAGCGTGCCGAATATTGGTGTACCGTCATGGATGAGCGACTAACAAAAATCAATGAAGCAGGAAAAGAAAAGTATCTTGAAATGGATAACATGCCAGATATTGGCTTGTTCTTCGATGAACTCGGTAATCTAAATGCTTCATTAGAATCACTAGACAAAACCGATAAAACATTAAAAGCAACTTCACGCTGGACCAGTGCAATCAACAGATTATCTGCGACTGGTGGCTCTGCTGGTATTCATATCATTGCTATTAGCCAGTTTGCAACCAAAGAAGGGTTTTTACCCTCCCTAGCACGTGTAAATTGTTCAGATGCTGTAATCATGTTAGGTGGTGCTGCCGATTCTGCCGAGGAACGAAAATATTTGATGAGTGGGTTTGCTGATATGCCTAAACGAAGTTATGGTAAAGGGCAAGGTGTCGCACGAATAATTGGTTCAGGGAGAAAATGGGAAAATAGTCCTCATTTCTACGAAACACCATGGTTTGAAGCCTAATCTGGTTGTTAATTCAACTAGCAATGTCTGTTGAATTAACAACTAGATTCATGACGAATCCGACGAGTCACAAGGTCGGTCATCTTGAAAAGATGAAACAAAACTAATTCTAACTATTTCTAACGCGTGCACGGCAGTGGGCTTGTCAACTGCCGTGCATATCAAAACACTAGATAGAACAAGGGTTTGAAGTAACATACCAAATTTCAAATCCTTGATTCATCAAAGGAATAGTTAGAGCAATAATTAGAATAAGGAGTTCTTAATAATGAACAAAATTAAAAAAGAAGCAAACCTAACTGCTATCATGCTAGTCCAACAACTAGAAGATGAACACTGGAAAACTTGGCAAGATAAAACAGCTTTAAAGCAGGCTAGAGATAAAAATAATATCCGCCCACTGCTTGAGACAGTCACTGATAAACTAAATAGGGCTGATATTACTGTTAAAGAAGCTTACGGAATCAAACATAATAAAGACGAGGTAAACGTTTGGAATCAAGAATCGATGAAAAATGTAATCGAAAAGAAAGCCGAACATATCCATTTTCTCTTTAAGTTTGAAAAAGGAGCATCTCTAAACAGAATAGCTCTAGCTATCGGGGTTGAACCCCAATATCTTGAAAAACTAAAATCTGGTCGCTATGGCTATGATAATTGCCTTGCCTATCTAGTTCATGCCAAAGACGAAACCAAGCATCAATATCAGCCAGAGGATGTTACAACAGTCTTAGGAGAGGATTACAAAAGCATTTATCACCGTAGTATGGCAACGTGGGTCAAAGGACGAGCCACTAAGAAAGCTAAAGAAACCAATCTCAGCGTTGACTGGTTGGTTGAAAAAATACTAGCTGGAGACATCACGAAAGAAAATATTATGCTGACAAATGAATATTATGCAGTCTATGGTAGACATAAGCAAAAAGTAAATGAAGCCATCGAAACCGCTGGAGAGCAAAAAAGCTATCAGACTATAGCCGAGCTAAAAGAGGGCAAATTTAAAAAGACAATCCTTTTCATTTCTGCCCCAAGCAGTGCTGGAAAAACTAGATTTGCAAAAGAGTTGATAGATATAATTCAGAAGGTGGCTTTGAAATTTAATCAGCGATGGGATTATAGTTTAACTGCTTCTACCAATGCCTTCGATGACTACAATGGGCAAGAAATTCTATTCCTAGACGATATGCGAGGTAGTAGCATGACTGCATCAGACTGGTTAAAACTCCTCGACCCGTATATGATAAGTCCCATATCTGCTCGTTATCACAACAAGATAGGCTCCGCTAAAGTTATCATCATTACGAGTACAAAAAAACCTATTCCTTTTTTTGAAATCGCTAAAGAAAATGATAACGAGGATTCTGGACAATTCGTTCGTAGAATAGATTATCTTATAACAATAGATAAGTCTTATAACCTATCACAACCCCAACATACGACACCCCAGATTAATGACTTTATAGATACGTGGCAAAATAGAAAATTCCATTCTTTTAAATTTGCCAAATCTAAATCATACACCAAAAATAAAACGATAGATATTTTGGTTAAGACAGTCATCAAAAATATGCAATGGAATAAACATAAAAAGGTTATCAATGCCAGCGACCAAACCAACATTGATAACCCCAACAATAAACAAAAATAGCACAACTATCTCTGTTGTTGCTATTATCTCATACTAACATTAAAAACTCAAGCGAGGTAACAACATGCAAGTTATTCTACCTGACGAACAGGTTCATCAAATCCAACTACTAATCGCTGACTTAATCCAGCAAGAAATAGAAAATCGATTGAACAATAGCAATTTTATCAGTCCATTTTTGAATAAACAACAAACCTGTAACTATCTTGGAATCTCTAATAACACGCTTGATTCTTGGATAAAAAAAGGATTGCCAGTTATCCGTATTGGAAAAACAGTTCGGTTCGATAAAACTGGAATCAATCGCTGGTTACAAAATCAGTAGCATTTCTACCGTGGTTTGTTATAATGAAATCACGGTATTTTTCTAGCTCAATTAAAAAGGAGAATACTATGTCAATTACAAAAACTAAAAATGGAACTTATCGCTTACGAATCTACATTCCTGAGGAAGTTAAGTCTTCACTAGGTGTTGATAAGAAAGTGATTGAAAAACGGTTCAAAACAAGGAGTGAAGCAAAAAAATACGAACTAGAACTTCAAAACAAGATTGACAAAATTCTTAGTGGAGAATCAGCCTTACTAGAAAATAATGGTTCTATACTCTTTTCCGACTTCTATAAAAACGTTTGGTGGGAATCCTACAAAGCAGGACAAACCACTTCTACGACTAAGCCACCTTCTCTAGCTACTATAACTGGTACAGAAATTGCCTTTAGAAAACATATCTTACCTATGCTTGGTAACTACTCTATTGAGTTTCTCAATCAAAATAAACAAGTTGTTTTAAATCTATTAACTCAAAAGGCGGAAGAATATGCAAATTTCAAAGTTATCAGGAGCTACGTTAATTCTATCTTTGACTGGGCGGAAGAATTAGAATATATCGAAACAAACCGCCTATCTAAAACAATAAGTCGTATCAAAGCCACTAAGAAAATCAAGTTGCAAGAATCTAAAAAAGATGAAGATTTATACCTATCTCAAGAAGAACTTCAAGCATGGTTTACAGCTTTTGAAAAGGATTTAGTTACTGGGAAAATTCTATTCAAAGACTATGTTTTGTTTTATACCACCTTTTTCTTGGGAGATAGAAAATCAGAGAGCTACGCTTTACAATGGAAGCATATCAATACAAGTAAACAGGAAATCCAGCTGGTACAAGCTTTAGATAAATACAAAAATCCAAAGTCTACCAAAGGGAATAAAAAGACCACTTTCCGAATACCTATTGAATTGATTAAGTTGCTTAAAGAATGGAAAAAACATCAAAAGACTGAACTATCAAAGTTTGGAATTATCCAATCCGATGAACAATATGTCTTTACTTATATCGATATGAAGGGTAATGTTAATAGCCCTCTACACTCTGACTATCTTAATAATAAAATGAAATCTGTCAAACGTCGTCATCCTGAACTTAAGCATGCTACACCTCATAAATTACGACATACAGGGGCTACATTAGCAAAACAGGCTGGAACGTCTATTGAAGCTATTTCTGCAGCTCTAACCCATAGTGATACGATTACAACAAAGACTTATGTCAATACTTCAAATGTAATCCCAATGGCTGTTGGAGAGATTGCTTATCGTAATCTTAAAAAGTAATGGTGTGAATTTGGTGTGAAAAATGGTGTGAATTTTGCTAAAAATCATCAAAAAAACACCCCATGGTGTGAACCATGAAGTGTTGTAAATGCTGTATTGTAGCTGGTTCTTAACGTTTTGAGAACTGGCTAGCTTTACGAGCTTTCTTAAGACCTGGTTTCTTACGTTCAACTTTACGTGAGTCACGTGTAAGAAGTCCTGCGCGTTTCAATGAATCGCGGAAGTCTGGGTCTACTTGAAGAAGGGCACGAGCGATACCGTGACGGATAGCTCCTGATTGACCAGCGTATCCACCACCTACAACGTTAACGAAAACGTCGTATGAACCTACAGTTGAAGTAACTGCGAATGGTTGGTTGATGACAAGACGAAGGTCAGCGTGTGGGATGTACTCTTCAACATCTTTTTTGTTAACAGTGATTTTACCAGTTCCTGGAACAAGGCGAACGCGTGCAACAGCGTTTTTACGACGTCCAGTACCTGCATATTGTGCTTGTGACATACTTTATTGTTCCTTTCCTTAGATAAGTCCTGAAATATCAAGAACTTCTGGTTGTTGTGCAGCGTGAGTGTGCTCAGCTCCAACGAATACTTTCAATTTCATACCTTGAGCGCGGCCAAGAGTATTGTGTGGAAGCATACCTTTAACTGATTTCTCGATCAAACGTACTGCATTTTTAGAACGAAGTTCACCAGCAGAGATTGATTTCAATCCACCTGGGTGGTTTGAGTGAGTGTAGTAGATCTTATCAGATGCTTTTTTACCAGTCAATTTAACTTTTTCAGCATTGATAACGATTACGAAGTCACCTGTATCAGTGTGTGGTGTGAATGTTGGTTTGTTTTTTCCGCGAAGTACGCTAGCAACAACTGCTGAAAGGCGTCCAAGAGGTACATCAGTTGCGTCAACAACGTACCATTTGCGTTCTACTTGGCCTGGTTTAGCCATGAATGTAGTTTTGTTCATGATTTCTCCTATATGAATATCGTTTTTGTTTACAGGGCGGATGTTCCGGTCCGCAAGTTATTTGAAAGGTTCCGGGGCCTTACAAATGGGGTAAACAATACCGTCTACTATTGTATCAAAATTCTCAGATAAAAGTCAAGAGATTGGGAAAATATTTTTTTATTTCTGCCAGATTCTCAACCTTTTTTCTGCCTGTTCCTGAAGGATTGTCTGAAAAATTTTAGAGACTAAGTAAATAGCGCAAGTCAAGAATAGCGTTACCACTAGATAATTGATCAGACGACCGTGGTCTCCAATCAATGGTGGTCTTGTCAAAAATCCATAATCTCCACCTGTTACTAAATTAACCACGAAAATCAAGGCATTGAGCGAAGACGTGATCATTAGGATTCGTTTGAAATCCAGTAAACTAGCATCGTAGTCCTTCAGGAGATAAATCAAGGAATTGCCAAGGAGGGCTAAGTGCCCGAAAATAAAGGACAGGATGGCAATGTGGGGGAAGGGATAGGGATCTGGCACTGGATAAATAAAAGCTGCCAAAGTTCCAAAGGTTCCCAATACAGCAAAATACTGCTTGACTTTAGAGACACCCGGGGTCAAAAGCACTACAAACATAGCCAAACGGCAATGATAAAAGGGTAGACTTTCTGTCAAAGGCATCTGATTAACCAAATACCATCCGTAGAGCAGGATTAGCTGTACCGCCTGTAAAATCTGGAAAAATCGTTGACAGACTTTTTTCTCACCATAACGGTAGGCAAGAAATACAGTCAATGCTAATAAGGTAAATAGACTTCCATACCAAAGAAGGTCAAATTGGGGTGGCTCCGTCGGCTGCGTGCTAAATAAAGCATCCCAAACATTCATGTAACTTTCCTCATTTTCATATAAGCAGGCCTCTTACTCATCTCTATAGAGCCTAGCTTACATTTATTTCTTATATTTTTGTGTTTCAAAGAAGCTAATCCTTCAAGACAAATTTACTCTTGAAAAATTTTTCTTATCGAAAAACATTAGTCTTCTTCTTGCAAATTTTCTACTAACTTGGCTAGATTCATAGAGTTCGAACCTTTAAGCAAGATTTGGTCATGTGCTCCAAGACTTTCCTTGACCTGCTTGACCATAGCTTCAAACTGGTCTTCTTCAGCAGTTTTCTTGAAGTAATAAACATGGCCGATTGGGAACATTTGACTGGCTAGTTGAGCCAAATCAGCAATGTCTTCGCCGTAGAAAATAACGGTATCAAGGACATCGGGTGTAATGCTCAAAATCATTTGATTATGGAGTTGAACAGACTGGTCTCCAAGTTCCTTCATATCCGCCAGAACTGCGATTTTCTTACCACCTTCATTAGCTGGAATAGCAGAGAAAGTTTCTAAAATCAACTTCATAGCAGTTGGATTGGCATTGTAGACATCTGATAGGATATCTGCCCCATTGGCAGCTTTTTTCCACTCGGTACGATTGCGGGTCAATTCTAGATCCTGGAAGGCTTGACCAATCTGCTCCTCAGTCACTCCTTCTTGCAGGGCAACATAAGATGCAATCATAGCATTAGTCGCATTGTACTTACCTGTTACTGGCAAGTCAAGAGCCTGCTCTAAGAAATTGGCCTTGAAGGTTAAGCTATCCTTACGCTCAATCAATTCTGTAATTTCTAGTTCTGCACCTGGACCAAAACGAACTACTTTTTGATCAGCAGGTAGATAATCCTCAACAATGGGATCAGCTGGTGCCAAGAGCAAGCCCCCTTTCTCCATACCATCAGCGATTTGCAATTTCCCTTTGGCAATCTCTGAACGATCCTTAAAGAAAGCTAAGTGAGCCTCTCCGACCAGAGTCACAATAGCTGTCTTTGGATGAGCCAGTTCAGATAAAAGATGGATGTCTCCCAAATGATCCTGGCCCATCTCCAAGACTAACTTCTCAGTATCATCTGGCATATGAAGCACTGTATAAGGTAAGCCAATCTCGTTATTATAATTTCCTTGCGTTTTGTAGGTTTTGTAGCTTGTAGAAAGCAAATGGGCCAACATATCTTTGGTAGTAGTCTTACCATTCGAACCTGTAACGGCAAAGACATCGACACCAGTCTTTTGAAGGTAGTAGGCTGCGAGAGCTTGAAAGGCTGTCAATACATCATCTACTAAAATGTATGGATGATCTGCCACTTCCTTTTCTGACAGGGTTACAGCAGCGCCATTTTCAAAGGCTGTCTCGATAAAATCATGTCCATCACGCGCCCCCTTGAGTGGCACAAATAGATCCCCAGCTCCAATCAAGCGACTATCAAACTCTGCCTTGACTAACGGGTTATCCGCATATCCTGTCACATCATTTTTTGCATCCACAACACGCGCAACTTCGTGAATCGTAAGTTTCATGTTTACTCCTTTAAAAAGGGACAAGGAGTCCTTCCTCGCCCTTATGTCTGTCTTTATAATAGGTGCGCTTCACGCTTGTCAAAACTTTCCTTAGCAAGGTCAACCAAACGTTCGATTAATTCTGGATAAGAAATTCCCATATTGTCCCAGAGCAATGGATACATAGACCATTGAGTGAAGCCTGGCATGGTATTTAACTCATTTAGGAAAACTTCTCCCTTATCTGTATAGAAGAAGTCGCAACGCGACAATCCAAGTCCACCGATAGCACGGAAGGCAGTTTCGGCATTTTTACGCATAAGAGCTACCACTTCATCACTAATCTTGGCCGGGATATCCATGGTGATCTTGTTATCGATATACTTAGCATCATAGTCATAGAAGGCTACATCTTTGACAACTTCACCTGGAAGCGTGCTCTTGACATCGTAGTTCCCTAAGAGACCAACTTCGATTTCACGTGCATTGACTCCTTGTTCTACCAAGACACGACTATCGTACTTGAAGGCAAGCTCTAAAGCTTGATGGAGTTCTTCTTTATTTTCAGACTTAGAAATACCGACACTAGAACCCATATTTGATGGTTTGGTAAAGACTGGGTAGGTTAATTTTTCTTCAACTTCAGCAATCTTAGAAGCCAAGTCATCCCCTTCAACAATGGCTACGTAAGGAACTTGGGCAATCCCAGCAGACTCCAAAACGCGCTTAGTTGTGATTTTATCCATGGCAAGGCTTGAAGATAGGATGTTACAACCGACATAAGGCATTTTCAAGACTTCTAAGAAACCTTGAACAGAACCATCTTCTCCCATAGGTCCATGAAGAACTGGAAAGACAACCGCTCCTTCTTCGTAGATAGCACTTGGAGCAATTTTCTTATCCCAATCAATCGTTTCATTGGTCATGAGACGTTCATCTTGTCCAGGAGTTTGGGTAAATTCTTGGGTTTTGATGAAATCGCCGGACTGGCTGATAAAGAAGGTTTTGACTGCAAAACAATCATAGTTGACCGCACGCATGACACTCTCAGCTGACAAGACAGACACTTCACGTTCTGCACTGCGTCCACCATATAATAGAATAATTGTTTGTTTCATATGATTTGTTCCAATTCTAATAGAATACTCGTCCTTTAGTATATCACATTTGTCCTTTTTTTTAAACTTGTACAGCAAAAAACAAGAAAAGAGCCTGAATCAAAATGGGATTCAGGCTCTTTGTCCTTTTAAATGATTGTCTGCTAGTTCATTGCATCTATCCTTAACCTTACAGACTAGAGTTCTGTACGATTTTCGATGGCTCTTAGAAGTGTAACTTCATCTGCATATTCGATATCAGCTCCAACTGCTAGACCTCGTGCCAGGCGCGTAACCTTAATCCCTGCTGGCTTGAGAAGTCGAGAGATATACATGGAGGTCGCCTCACCATCAGCAGTGGCATTGGTCGCAACGATTACCTCTGAAACTTCGCTATCCATGAGACGAGTCATGAGACTTTTGAGATTGATATCGTCAGGACTAATTCCATTCATGGGTGAAATCAACCCATGCAATACATGGTATAACCCATGGTATTCCTGAATATTTTCCATAGCAGCTACATCTCGACTATCCTCTAGGACGAGGATAGTTGTTTGGTCCCGACTTGGATCTGTGCAGATAGAACAGGGATCTTCATCGGTTAAACGTCCACAGATAGAACAATAGGTCAACTCTCTTTTAGCTGAAAGGAGATTTTTAGCAAATTCGTTGACGTCATCATCCGGCATTCCAATAGTATAAAAGGCTAGACGGGTTGCTGTCTTGATCCCAATACCCGGAAGTTTAGAATAACTGTCAATCAACTTAGCAATAGGTGTTGGATAAAGCATGGCTTCCTTTCTAGTTCATTGGATGGTGTTGGTTATATAAATTGATAATGTCGCGAGCAATTGCTGGCCCAACATTTTTGGTTAAATTGGTATTATGAGGAAAGACTACTGCAACTGCAATTTGAGGATTTTCTGTTGGAGCATAGGCCACGGCATTGGTATTATTAGCTTCTTGACCACCAGCTACATAGCTTTCACCTGTACCGGTCTTACCACTGATAGAAACAGTGGCGCCATCTGAAAACGCCCGTCCTGTCGTAAGGGGACTAGTTCCATGCGATACTTGGTAAAATCCTTGGTGCAAGATTGCCATATCTGATTCAGAAATATTGACCTTGTTGATTTCCTTGGTATCTATTGCTTGGATTAATTCCCCAAGGCCACCCTTATCATTGTTGTCGTATATTCCCTCGACAATATGTGGAGCTAGACGAACACCATTGTTAGCAATAGTTGCAACGTACTGGGCTAATTGCATCGGTGTGTAGTTATCAAACTGGCCAAAAGCATTAGTAATGAAATTGGCAAAGTTATACTCTTTGGGAACAAATCCAGTAGATTCATCTGGTAGGTCAATCCCAGTCGCAGAACCCAAACCATATTCACCAAAGGTTGAACGCAATTTCCCCATAGCAGACTCTAGATTGCTGGTGCCGACAAACATATTGGGTTGATAGGTCTGGCCCATGATTCCAAGAGCGGTTTGAACCATGTAAGCATTGGATGAATACTCCAAGGCTTCCACAGCTGTAATAGGAAAAGATCCATATGCCAATTTATACCAAGAATAAATTGGAGCTGAACCTTGGAAAACAATAGGCTGATCTGTTAAGGTTTGGTTTCCTGATAAAACACCATTTTCCCAACCTGAGCTGATGGTAGCGGCCTTAACAACCGAACCTGGGACAAAGACATTGGTTACCGTTCCCAAGGAATCAGGAGTCAACTCTCCCGTTTTCAGGTCATGTTTGAGTCCTGACATAGACAAAACAGCACCTGTCTTAGGATTAAGGGCTACTGCATAAACACCTTCTGAGTATTTAGCACCACCATTTGCAAGTTCAGAATTAAAATAACTCTTTAAGAGGCTGTCTACGCTATCTTGGAAGGCCAAATCAATGGTTAATTTGATGTTTTTTCCCTTGCTACCTTCTTCGATATTTTCTACACTCTCCATGTCTCCGTGCTTATCCAAATGAATTTCCTTGACGGTACGTTTTCCTTGCAAGACTTCTTCGTATTGCTTTTCAAGATAGGAAGTCCCGACTCGGTCATTGAGCGAATAGCCTTTTTTCAAATAAGTGTCTACTTCTTCTGCTGGAAGACCGGATTTTTCACTAGAAACAGTTCCTACAATAGATGAAAGAGATGTTTCTAAAACCTTTCTATCCCACGAAGTTGAAATGCTAATACCAGGTAATTCCTTGGAAGCTGAAGCAATGATGGCCACCTGTGTGTCACTTAAGGGATCGGTTTGAATATTCCCTGTCGCAAAATTACCAACTGTATTGAGCTGGTTAAAGAGGTAGATAATCTTTTTCTCATCCTCTGAATAGTTCAGTTGATCAGAAGTGATACTCTCAGCAGCATTGTTATAAAGTTGAGCTTCGGACAGCTGATTGCCATCAGAATCAAAACGTTTATCCTTAGGAAGAGCCTCTACCGTTTTTTTATAGACAGCTGGGTCCGCTAGATAATAGTCAGCCATTTGACGTTGCGTCAAATCTGGCGAGGAAACTGTCACATAAGCTAGGAGCTTAGTAGAAATATCCTTTAAATCAGTAGCTGTCATCTTATTGCTTCGTGTGAAAGCCACTACTTGTTTAACGGTATTTTCTACCAAGGGTTTTCCAGCCGCGTCATAGATTTCTCCTCGAGCAGAGCCCGTTGTTACCCTAGTTTGGCTAGCAGATGCTAGCTTAGTTTCATAAAAATCCTTGTTCAAAACTTGCATATAGAGCAAGCGACCAATGATAGTCATGAAAAGCAAAATAACGATTGCAAACAATAAATTAAGCCGAATCGGTATCGAATGGCTATTGAATTTTCTCATACAAATCAATCTCATTTCTAATCAAAATCTCAATCTTCATTGTACCATAATTTGAAGAGAAAATTATGGAAAAAGAAAAGACTTTTTCTTTTTATCCCAAAAACAAAGCAACTGTGGTATAATGGAAGTAAGCGCTATTTTATTTGTTAGGTTTTATTGACAAATAATGTTTAACAAATAACTACAAAGGAGTCCCATGAACAAGCCAGACATCTCTACGATTATTGATCTTCACTTTGAAGAAATGACCGATTTAGAGCAAGAGATTGCCCGCTATTTTTTGCAAGCAGATACCATTCATGATGACTTGTCTTCTCAACAGGTCACTCAAAAACTTCATATTTCTCAGGCGGCTCTCACTCGTTTTGCCAAAAAATGTGGCTTTACGGGCTATCGGGAATTTATTTTCAAATACCAACAACAAAAGGATACCCTTTCCGTTCCTCAACAAGATATGAATCCTTTGACACAAAGAGTCTTGAGAAGCTATACAAATATCCGAGAAATGACACAAGAATTGATTGATGATGACCAACTGGAGCGTATTGCCCAAATGATTGATCAATCAGAACGCGTCTATTTTTTTGGGACTGGAAGTTCTGGCCTAGTTGCGCGTGAGATGAAATTGCGTTTCATGAGGCTTGGAGTCGTTTGTGAAGCTTTAACAGATCCAGATGGTTTCGCCTGGACAACTAGTATCATCGATGAAAAATGTTTGGTCTTTGGTTTCTCCCTTTCAGGAACAACTCCATCCATCATTGACAGTCTACTAGACGCCCAAGACATGGGGGCTAGAACTGTTCTTTTTACTAGTACGCCTAGCAAGGAAACTCAGGACTTCACAGAAACTGTATTGGTAGCAAGCCAGAGTCAGGCTTCCTATATCCAACGCATTTCTGCCCAACTTCCTATGTTGATCTTAATCGATCTACTCTATGCTTATTTCCTAGAAATTGATCGTGAAAGTAAAGAAAAAATCTTTAACAGTTATTGGGAAAATAAAAAACTAAACGGCTATCGTAGAAATAGAAGGTCTAGATAAGCCCTCATCCCTTTCAAGTGAATAATCATATGAGTAACCAGCGATTAAAGTCGCTGGTTTTTATACTCTTCGAAAATCTCTTCAAACCACGTCAGCTTCACCTTGGATTATATATGTGACTGACTTCGTCAGTTTTATCTGCAACCTCAAAGCTATGCTTTGAGCAACCTACGGCTAGCTTCCTAGTTTGCTCTTTGATTTTCATTGAGTATTAGTTTGCTCAAGTCCTATAACTGATGACTTATACACATAGAACTCTACACCTGATTCTTGATATAAAAAAGCGAACAAGACGGAATTCTGACTCTCAGAAAACTCATTTTGTTCGCTTTTTATAATTGAGATTAGTTATTGGTTTCAATCTCTAAAGTTTGGACAGTTATTACAGCAGTTTCTTTAATATTCTGCAATAATTTCCACAAAATCTATACTTCCTCAACAGTATTTCTTGAGTTTGACAGATTCTATTCGTCTTCTTTTTTCTTTCCCATTGCAGCTAAACCAAGAAGTGCTCCTACAGCTCCCAAGCTTGCGAGAGTAGCCGTTTCTTTAGCGCCTGTTTCAGGGAGACCATTTTGACGATTTGCAGGTGCTTGATAAGTCTTATCTTGTGATATAGCTTGAACCACATGTGACTGCTCATCCTTGTGTGTAGTGACTTCATGGTTAGTTGCTTCAGAACCATTTACACCTTCAGCAAATTCAGGTACTTGATGAATAGGTGCTTGTCCACCAGGAACTCCTCCTTCAAAGTTTGGAACTCTGTGGACAGTTGCTTCAGAGCCATTCACACTACCGGTAAACTCTGGTACTTCATGGATAGCTGCTTCCAAACCATTTACACCACCAGTAAACTCT
>NZ_JUOS01000189.1 GCF_001075875.1 Streptococcus oralis | reverse complement strand
AATGAATGATGACGTTCCAGCAACATTTGACAATGGTTCAACTACCAAGACAGTAGATGGTGTTGGTACTTACACAGTAGCAGCCGATGGAACAGTAACCTTCGTACCTGAGAAATCATTCACAGGTAAAGCACCGGCCGTAACGGTTGTTCGTGAAGATAAGAACGGAACAAAAGCATCTGCAACTTACACACCAACCGTAACACCAGTAACACCGACAGCGACACCAGTTGAAACAACAGGTAAACAAGGTCAAACCCAAACAGGT
>NZ_JUOS01000188.1 GCF_001075875.1 Streptococcus oralis | reverse complement strand
TTCAGAAAATCAAGGTTTAATCGAAGTTGTTTTTGATATTCGTAATAAAAAGGATTATGAGATTTTAGAAGGTCTTTTAATTTTTGGAGAATCATTAGCAAACATAAAAGAATCAAAAGAGTCACATTAGGAGTTATCTTTTTTCTTCTATAAAAGGTAGAAAAATGGTACAATAATAATTTGAGGTAATAAAAATGAGATTAGATAAATATTTAAAAGTATCAAGAATTATTAAGCGTCGTACAGTGGCTAAAGAAGTTGCAGATAAGGGACGTATCAAGGTAAATGGTATTCTTGCCAAGAGCTCTACAGATTTAAAAATCAACGATCAAGTCGAAATTCGTTTTGGAAATAAATTGTTGCTCGTAAAAGTGTTAGAAATGAAAGATAGCACTAAAAAAGAAGATGCTGCAGGTATGTATGAAATTATCAGCGAAACAAGGGTAGAAAACGATGTATAAAAAAATTGTGCAAATGAATAATTCTTTTATTCAAAATGAACACCAACGTCGTAAATACTTGATGGAAGAACGACAAAGACGAAATCGTTTTATGGGCTGGGTTTTGATTTTGATTATGTTGTTGTTCATCCTACCAACCTATAATTTGACTCAAAGTTATCAGCAACTACTCGAACGTCGCCAACAGTTAGCCGATCTGAAAAAACAGTATCAAGAATTGAGCGATGAAAAAGATAAAGAATCAAATCTTGCAACCAAATTAAAGGACGAAACATACGCAGCCAAGTATTTGCGTGCAAAATATTACTATTCAAAATCATGGGAAGAAGTTTATACTATTCCGGACTTACTTCCTAGGTAATGTAAAATGGAAAATTTATTAGATATTATTGAACAATTTTTAAGTCAATCAGATGAAAAATTAGAAGAGTTAGCTCAAAAAAATCATCTGTTACGGTTACAGGAAGAAGAGGAAAAAAAGAATGCGTAAATTTTTAGTGATATTGCTACTTCCTATTTTTTTAAAAAGTGTCCAAGTAGTAAGCACTGAGAATCCAGTTATCATTCCAAACCAAGAAGTTTATTCCTTAACCCACGCTTCGTATCATTTTTACTATCAAGATGTTATAGAATCTCCAAAATTTTATGGTGAAACATCTGTTTATTCTACAGAAGATTTGATTAAAGAATCAGGAAAAATCAATGCAGATACAAAATTATCTGTTTTAGAATGGAGATTAAATAAACAAGGACAGCCTGTCTTTAAATTGTCTAATAATCAGTTTGTGATGGCCGATAAACGACTTTTATACGATAGTTCAATTGTCAACAATTTTTCTAAACGAGTGTGGTTAGAACCTGAATTTATTGTCTATAATAGCCCTTATGATAAACAAGAATTAAAATCTACTTTGGTACCCTATCAAGATGTTGAAGTAGATATGTCTATTTTTGCTGGTGGGCATGAGTTTTTACATATCAAACAAACTGGTTGGATTTCGACGGATGATATTTCCGATGATGATAATCGTATTCAGAAAGTACAAGAGTTGCTATCTGCAAATTATCAAAATGAACAGTTCTCTATTTATATTAAACAATTGAGTACAGGTAAGGAAGCTGGGATTAATGAAGATCAAAAAATGTACGCTGCTAGTGTTATGAAATTGCCTTATCTTTATTATGTTCAAGAAAAAATCAATCAAGGTGATTACCAACTTGACACGAAATTGAAGTACGTTTCTGAAGTGAATGATTTCCCTGGTTCTTATAAACCTGAAGGAAGCGGAAATCTCCCTAAAACAGCAGACAATAAAGACTACACTCTCAAAGATTTAATCACAAAAACTGCAAAAGAATCTGACAATGTAGCTCATAATATTCTTGGTTATTATATTACGAATAAATCAGATGAAGCCTTTAAAAAAGAGATGGCTACTATCGCAGGTGGGGAATGGGATGTGACAGATAAGTTGGCTTCAGCTAAAATGGCTGGTCAAGTTATGGAATCTATTTATAATCAGAATGGTTTTGTTTTAGAATCTCTATCGCAAACAGCTTTTGATAATCAGAGGATTGCTAAGAATATTTCTGCTAAGGTAGCCCATAAAATTGGGGATGCAGATGAATTTAAACACGATGTAGGAATAGTCTATACAGATTCTCCTTTCATTATTTCAATCTTTACCAAAAATTCTGATTATGATACCATTTCTAAAATTGCTAAGGATGTCTATGAGGTCCTAAAATGAGAGACCGAGATTTTTTAAATCATTTTCTAGAAAAAGGTTATTTTAAAGATCATTCACGAGTTGTACTAGCCTTGTCTGGTGGATTGGATTCGATGTTTCTTTTTCATCTCCTTTCAACTTACCAAGAAGAACTTGGGATTGAATTATTTTTAGCTCATGTAAACCATAAACAACGATTAGAATCGGATCATGAAGAATATGAATTAATAAAACTAGCTGAACAAGTTGGAGTTCCAATTTACGTAGCTCATTTTACTGGAGATTTTTCAGAAGCAAATGCTCGTCAATTTCGCTATAAATTTTTTAGGAAAGTAATGGGGAAAACTTCCTCTACAGCCCTTGTAACAGCTCATCATGCAGATGATCAGGTTGAGACGGTATTTATGCGAATGATTAGGGGTGTTAGATTACAACACTTATCAGCTATTAAAGAAAGACAAACGTTTGATAAGGGAGAATTAATTCGTCCTTTGCTGTTCTTTTATAAGAAGGATTTTTCTGAGATCGAGCATTTTGAAGATAGGACGAATGAAGAAAATCACTATTTTCGCAATCGTATTCGTAACCTCTATCTACCACAGTTAGAAAAAGAAAATGTTCAGGTAAAAAAAGCAATTTTAGAGTTTGGAAAAGAAGTATCTGACTATCAAATTGCTCTGACTGAATTATCTCAAACAGTCAATGTGGAAGATTTAACTCAGTTTTTATTCTTTTCTGAGGCAACACAGCGAATTTTACTACAACAATACCTTAGTTGTTTTGCTGACTTAAATGTAACAAGAGAACAATTTCAAGAAATTCATCATATTTTAAAAACTAAGAGTCAATATCGCCATTATATAAAAAATGGTTATGAACTTGTAAAAGAATACCAGCACTTTAGAATTTGTAAAATCAGACCAAAGTCTGATGAAAAAAGTAGTGAGTGTGTGTTAAACTATCAAAATCAACTTCATTATGAAGGTTATTTATTTTCATTTGGAATCCCTCTAGAAGGGGAAAATATTCAAAAGGTGAATGTTTCTCGTGAAACATCGTTGATTTTAAGGCATCGACAGTCTGGTGATTATTTGATAAAAAATGGTCATCGTAAAAAACTAAGGCGACTTTTTATTGATTTAAAAATTCCTAAAGAAAGACGAGAAAAAGCTATTATCATTGAGCAATTTGGAAAAATTTGTTCAGTTTTAGGAATTGAAATCAGTGATTTGAGTAAAAAAATGAAAAATGATATAATGAACACTGTACTTTATATAGAAAAAATAGATAGGTAAAATCATGTTAGAAAAAGATATCAAGAAAATTTTGATTTCACAAGATGAAATTACAGAAGCAGCTAAAAAATTGGGTGCTCAGTTGACAAAAGATTATGAGGGTAAAAATCCGATTTTAGTTGGAATTTTAAAAGGTTCTATTCCTTTTATGGCAGAATTGGTGAAATATATTGATACACATCTTGAAATGGACTTTATGATGGTCTCTAGCTATCATGGTGGGACTGTAAGTAGTGGTGTCATTAATATTAAACAAGACGTAACTCAAGATATTAAAGGTCGACATGTTGTCTTTGTAGAAGATATCATTGACACTGGTCAAACCTTGAAAAGTTTGAAAGATATGTTTACTGCAAGAGAAGCAGCGTCTGTGAAGATTGTTACCATGCTTGATAAACCAGAAGGTCGCACTGTAGAAATCGAAGCAGATTATACATGTTTTACAATTCCAAATGAATTTGTTGTAGGATATGGACTAGACTATAATGAAAACTATCGTAACCTTCCTTATGTAGGTGTATTGAAAGAGGAAGTTTACTCAAAATAGAAGGGTAAGTGTTTGAATGCAAAAACAAAATAATGGTTTCATAAAAAATCCATTCCTTTATTTGTTGATGATTTTCTTGCTAGTGACAGGATTCCAGTACTTTTTTGCTGGCAGATCCGCTGGTCATAGTCAACAAATTAAGTACTCAGAATTGGTTCAGGAAATCACTAACGACAATGTAAAAGAAATGACCTACCAACCAAGTGGTAGTGTTATTGAAGTGTATGGTGTCTACAAAACTGCTAAGACAGAGAAACAGGAAACGGGAATTCAATTTTTTACACCCTCTGCTACAAAAGTAGAGAAATTTACAAGTATTGTCCTCCCATCAGATACAACTGTAGCGGATTTGCAAAAGTTAGCAAGTGAACACCAAACACAGATTGAAGTGAAACACGAAAGCTCAAGTGGTATGTGGATTAACATCCTGGTTTCAGTAGTACCATTTGCTATCTTATTCTTCTTCCTCTTCTCTATGATGGGAAATATGGGCGGAAATAGTGGACGTAATCCAATGAGTTTTGGACGTAGTAAAGCTAAAGCTGCTAATAAAGAAGATATCAAAGTTCGCTTCTCAGATGTCGCAGGAGCTGAAGAAGAAAAACAAGAACTTGTTGAAGTTGTTGAATTCTTAAAAGATCCAAAACGATTTACAAAATTGGGTGCCCGGATTCCAGCTGGAGTTCTCTTAGAAGGACCTCCGGGAACTGGTAAAACATTACTTGCCAAAGCAGTTGCAGGAGAAGCTGGTGTACCATTCTTTAGTATTTCAGGTTCTGACTTTGTAGAAATGTTCGTCGGTGTCGGTGCGAGCCGTGTACGTTCTCTCTTTGAGGACGCAAAAAAAGCAGCACCAGCTATTATCTTCATTGATGAAATTGATGCCGTTGGTCGCCAACGTGGTGTTGGTTTAGGTGGAGGTAATGATGAACGAGAACAAACCTTAAACCAACTCTTGATTGAAATGGATGGTTTTGAAGGAAATGAAGGAATTATTGTCATTGCGGCAACAAACCGTTCAGATGTTCTTGATCCGGCTCTACTTCGTCCAGGTCGTTTTGATAGAAAAGTATTGGTTGGTCGTCCAGATGTTAAGGGACGCGAAGCAATTTTGAAAGTCCATGCTAGAAATAAACCTTTAGCTGAAGATGTAGATTTGAAATTGGTAGCACAACAAACTCCAGGTTTTGTTGGTGCCGATTTGGAAAATGTATTGAATGAAGCAGCTTTAGTTGCAGCTCGTCGTAATAAATCAGTGATTGATGCTTCTGATATTGATGAAGCTGAAGATCGTGTTATCGCTGGACCATCTAAGAAAGACAAGACAGTTTCACAAAAAGAACGTGAATTGGTTGCCTACCATGAGGCAGGACACACCATTGTCGGTCTAGTATTGTCAAATGCCCGTGTTGTTCATAAAGTTACCATAGTACCACGTGGACGTGCAGGCGGATATATGATTGCACTTCCTAAAGAAGACCAAATGCTTTTATCTAAAGAAGATATGAAAGAGCAATTAGCTGGATTAATGGGTGGACGTGTAGCTGAAGAGATTATCTTTAACGTCCAAACAACTGGAGCATCTAATGACTTCGAACAAGCGACTCAGATGGCGCGTGCTATGGTTACTGAGTATGGTATGAGTGAAAAACTTGGTCCAGTACAATATGAAGGAAATCATGCTATATTTGGTGCACAAAGCCCTCAAAAATCAATTTCAGAACAAACAGCTTATGAAATTGACGAAGAAGTTCGTTCATTATTGAATGAAGCACGAAACAAAGCTGCTGAAATTATCCAGTCAAATCGTGAAACTCACAAGCTGATTGCAGAAGCATTATTGAAATACGAAACATTGGATAGTACACAAATTAAATCTCTATACGAAACAGGAAAGATGCCTGAAACAGTAGAAGAGGAATCACATGCACTATCTTATGATGAAGTAAAATCAAAAATGAGTGAAGAAAATTAATTATCTTAAATACTATAAACAGAGGGGGCACAAGTTTTCTCTGTTTTTTTAAAAAAGTTGAGGGAACTCTAATTTAAATCAAAGATTTCTCTCTATATATAGAAAATAAAATACAAGTTCACTTATGTTAATGCTCTCTTAGAGGAAATGATTCAAATTTTCTGAAAATAAGAATGCAATAGTTACTTGAGTAATATGAAGAAATGTTTTCAAAAAATGATATGTGTTTCATAAAAAACAATTATTGTAAGAAAAAAATTAACCAAAACTCTGGGCAGATGAGCGTTTCAAGGGTCGCAAAGCCATGCTGAAAGAGTTACAGGAAGTCATTCAGTAGAATTGAAAAAAAGTTAAAAAAAGGTGTTGACAAAGTACGAAAAGTCGGTATAATAGTAAGAGTTGAAAATAACAACTCTGGTCCGTTGGTCAAGGGGT
>NZ_JUOS01000187.1 GCF_001075875.1 Streptococcus oralis | reverse complement strand
GCTTTGAGGTTGTAGATAGAACTGACGAAGTCAGTAACATATATACGGCAAGGCGACGTTAACGCAGTTTGAATTTGATTTTCGAAGAGTATTACCAGTTCTTTTCTATTTTCACTTAGTCTTTAGGTAATTTGCCAGCTTTTTCAAGCATTTTTTTGATTAAATAAGGCATCTTGACATTTTCACGACCTTTTTTCTCAATTAATTTTTTAACAAATTCTGGCATTTGTAAGTCTTGTGATTCATCTAAAATGTTCTTAGTTTCATCCGAAGGGACTAATTCATCAAAGGTTTCTTCATCTGGGAGGAATTCTCTAAATTCTTTATGTTCGTTAGCTCGGACAATATTGACCAAGGCATCAATCAAACGAGAATCTGTATTTGGCATTGGTGGACGATGGTAGTTCACCTTCAATTCCTGACACAAGTCATGACATTCCACATCGTTGTCAAACAAGACTTCAATATGCTCACTGATAAAACTAATAGGCACAAAAATATAATGCTCTGGGTGTTCTTCCTGTTCTCTAAGATTCTCCAATACATCTGGTTTGATCCAAGGAATACCAATATCACTTTCACTCTGCCAAGTGTTGGTATATTGCTCTGGTTTCAAGTCTAATTTCTCAGCAATTAACTTGCTATTTTCGAAAATCTGGTCGATATAGGGATCACCAAAATCCAAGGCAAAAATGGGCACACTGTGGGCAGAAAAGATGACTTTAAAGCTATCCTGTTTCACCTTTTCTTTTAAAATCTTAGCAATTTCAGCTGTCCAATAATTTAATAGTGCTTCTTCTTGATACCAGTCCTTAATAACTAAAAACTGAATTTGTTTGCTTTCCAGAAACTTTTCGTATCCCATGACAGAGTAAAAGGAATAGTGTGGCTCCAAAATCAAGCAAATACACTTTTCAATTCCGTCTGCTTCCATTTGCCGAATTACATCTGGAATAAAAGGGGTTGAAAATTTATTGGCAAAATACACACTATATTCATTTCCTAACCTAGCTTCTACCAAGGCAACTTCTTCACGGGTAATTTTTTGAAGTGGAGTTCCTCCAATTCGAACATAATTATCATAGAGTGTTTGAATCTCGTGATCTTGAGGTCGAACTCCACGACGAATGTTGGTAAAAAAGTCGGCTACTCCTTCAAAGGTAATCTCTTCTGGTGAACCAAATGTCATCATTAAAATCGCTTTTTTCATATTTGCATCCTTGTGATATTTTTATCTTTTTTATTGTATCACTAAAGAAGCCATAAGTAAACGCTAACATAAGGATTTTATCTCCCTTTTGACTTTTGTTTTTATCTTCTTTCTATGATACAATGGTTTTAAAAGAAGAAAAAAAGGAGTTACGATGAAATATCCAACATTGTTGGAGCGTTTTTTGACTTATGTCAAAGTCAATACACGTTCTGACGAACATTCAACCACTACACCAAGTACCCAAAGTCAAGTAGACTTCGCAACCAATGTCCTCATCCCTGAGATGAAACGTGTTGGTTTGCAAAATGTTTACTACCTACCAAACGGTTTTGCTATCGGTACTCTTCCAGCTAACGATCCAAGTTTAACTCGCAAGATTGGTTTTATCTCCCACATGGATACGGCTGATTTTAATGCTGAAGGTGTCAAGCCACAAGTAGTTGAAAACTACGACGGTGGTCTTATCGAACTAGGTAATTCTGGTTTCAAGCTAGATCCAGCGGATTTCAAGAGCTTAGAGAAATATCCTGGCCAAACCTTAATTACTACAGATGGAACTACCCTTCTCGGAGCTGATGATAAATCTGGTATCGCTGAAATCATGACAGCTATCGAATACTTGACTGCTCATCCTGAGATTAAACACTGTGAAATCCGTGTTGGCTTCGGACCTGATGAAGAAATCGGTGTCGGTGCCAATAAATTTGATGCAGAAGATTTCAATGTTGACTTTGCTTATACAGTTGACGGTGGACCTCTTGGTGAACTTCAATACGAAACCTTCTCTGCTGCAGGTGCAGAACTTCACTTCCAAGGACGTAATGTCCACCCAGGAACAGCAAAAGGACAAATGGTCAATGCCCTTCAATTAGCCATTGACTTCCACAATCAACTCCCAGCTGGTGACCGACCTGAGTTGACTGAGGGTTACCAAGGATTCTACCATCTCATGGATGTAACAGGTACTGTTGAGGAAGCGCGTGCTAGCTACATCATTCGTGACTTCGAAAAAGAAACCTTCGAAGCGCGTAAAGCTGCCATGAAAGCTATTGCTGATAAGATGAACCAAGAACTTGGTAGTGATCGTGTAACCTTGACTTTGACAGACCAGTACTACAACATGAAGGAAGTCATTGAAAAGGATATGACTCCAATCACCATCGCTAAAGCAGTCATGGAAAATCTTGATATTACACCAATTATCGAACCTATCCGTGGAGGAACAGACGGTTCTAAAATTTCCTTTATGGGAATTCCTACGCCAAATATCTTTGCTGGTGGTGAAAATATGCACGGACGTTTTGAATACGTTAGTCTACAAACAATGGAACGTGCAGTCGACACCATTATTGGGATTGTAGCTTATAAAGACTAAAGAGATCGGGAAAAAATTCCCGATCTCTTTTTTATCAGCAGCCTACTTTTGACACGGTAGCTGTCTGAACTTTTTATTATTCTGCTACTTTTTCTCTTGTTTCTGGAGAGCTAGTTGCAGGAGTTAAGGTTGACTCAGCTTGTTTATCGTTTGTTTCTTTATTGGCTGTTTCATTGCTAGCTTCAGCTGGCTTGACTTTGGATTGAAATTCTTGGTTTAACAAAACGATTTCTTGAGCAAGAGCTAAAAGAGCTTGCTTATCTTTGCTTGCTGCACTAAGCTTATCAAATAAGGCGTCCACTTTTTCAAAATCAGCATCAGAACCATTATTCATTTCTAAATAAGTATGAAGGGCAATGACACCATTATAAAGTTTTTGGTAGAGAACTAAAACTTCTGGGTCTTGTTTGACATTCTCACGTTCATTCTGAATGGTTTGTGAAATACGTTTCAGAAGATCTTGGACTTGCGTATTTAATTCATCAAGGTCTGCGTCATCTTTATCTAGAGCAGCTTTCAGATTTTTAACTTCGTCAGCAAGTGAAGCTTTAACTCCCTCTTCTTTGACTTGAGCCACTAATTCTTCAGCTTTTGTTAAGAGTTCTTCTACTTGACCTTTTCGAACATGATTACTTTGTTCCTCAGGCTTAATATCATCATACAAACCTTTCAAAAATTCATAGACTGCCGTTTTAGCACTATGACCATCCACTTTTTCAGTGTCTAGGATCGTTTCAGAAGGTTTATGAGCAACTGATTCATTCTTCACTGCTTCTTCTACCTCTAATTTTGTTTGATAGATTTCAGGGAAGAGTTTGTTCAAGTCAGTTGCCTTAAGGAAAGATTGTGACTGATAAAGAGTCCAAGTTAGGTTTGCAACTTTATTTCTAAGAGTGTCATTTAAACGACCATCTGACAGATGTTGATAGAAATACTTAATGTATTCGACTGTCGTAACACCAGTTCGATCATTAAAATCTTGCAGAGCTTGTAACTTGGCTTCAACTGCATCTAAACCAGCCTCATCTTGAGCCAATTTATTTTCTTGGAGTTGTGCCAAGAGATCCTTTTTAGGAAGTCCATAAGCATCCGTATCCAAGGTATTAATCTTGTCTACTAAAGCTTGATATTTCTTGTCTAAAGGACTGATTTCTGTTGGTTTTACACTAGAGTCAACGTGGATATACTGCTTGTCAAAGAGATCTAAAGCAGCCAGATAACCAGCTGTTGAGTTGGTTGAGAGCTTCTTCATATTTTCAGAGAATTGTCCCAAGGCAAGCTCAATTTGTCTTTGTAAAATTGGTTTATCTTTATAGACTTCACGACTTTCTGCTAGAAGTTGATCAACCTTATTTTGAACAGTAGCTTCATCAAAGGCTCCTGGTTGGTAGTTAGATTGCAAGGCAGGAATCTTATGTTTCAAAGCCACTTCATAGCCTTTAGTTTGTACTTTGATGTAGTGATTATGATCACCGTGAGGAATGACGAAGCTACCATTTTCAACCTGCAAACTATAAGGAGAAACGCCATCACGTAAAGCAGTTGTATAGAGTTCGTTTAGGAAATCAAGCTCTGCATCACCTGTTTGGAGAGGAATACGAACGTGTTCCTTTCGAACTGCATAAGGGTGAATGTGAGTTGGGTCATAAGCCTGGTCTGGATTTCCGAATACAAAGAATCCATTTGAAATTCGGATCGCTTCAAGCGGAACACCATAGGTTTTAGAGATATAAGCTATCTTTTCTTCATCGCTGGCATCTCGAGAGAAACTTTCAACCGTCTTGGCAAGAGGCTTTACAGGCTCTGCCTGATGGTGCCCATGCAAATGCTCTTGCGCTGCCTTAATCTGATCTGCTGATAAATCTTTTTTAAAGAAATAGTGAGCATGGTCTCCATGTGAAACCACAAAACCTTGCTCATCCTCACTGATCACTCGCTCAGCTGCAAAGCCATGATCATGTTCATCTTCATGATGCTCGTGTTTCGCTTCATTCTCTTTATGAGTATTA
>NZ_JUOS01000186.1 GCF_001075875.1 Streptococcus oralis | reverse complement strand
CGCACTTGTTGATGCTGATGCACTTGCTACCGCACTTGTTGATGCTGAAGCTGAAGCTACTGCACTTGTTGATGCTGATGCTGAAGCTACCGCGCTAGTTGATGCTGATGCACTTGCTACCGCGCTTGTCGATGCTGATGCTGAAGCGACCGCGCTAGTCGATGCTGATGCTGAAGCGACTGCACTTGTCGATGCTGAGGCTGAAGCTACCGCACTAGTCGATGCTGAGGCTGAAGCTACCGCACTTGTTGATGCTGAGGCTGAAGCGACCGCGCTTGTTGATGCTGATGCACTTGCTACCGCACTTGTTGATGCTGATGCACTTGCTACCGCA
>NZ_JUOS01000185.1 GCF_001075875.1 Streptococcus oralis | reverse complement strand
TAATACTTTTCAAGCATTTGCTTTCCCCCTTTCTCTGCTTGTAGTATAGCAGAGAAAGGGAGAAAGAGGGGCCATCGTTCCTATCTTGTGTTTTTTCATGTCCAAGGTGTATCAGGAAGTATGAATATTGACAAGTGAGGGTAAAAAAAGACAAAGATTTGAATCCTTGTCTTTTAGCTTATAAACGTATTAGCGAAACAGATCTACAATGGTATCCCAAACTGTCTGAGCTTTTTCTTTAATCTTAGCATCTGAAATAGCTTTTCCTGCTTCATCGACCAGATTTTGTGCTCGTCCACGAATATCTGCTAATATATCATCCGACTGCGTACTAGTGTCACTTGTAGTTTGTTTAGGTGTATTTTCTGGTGCAATACCATTCATTTTATAAGCATTTTCAACTGTAAAAGTGCTTCCTGGCGTATATGGTAGGATTGTTTCCGCCATACTTCTAAAAATGTGAGCAGCACCATTCGAAGTCGAACCTGCTAGATAATGATTTTCATCAGTAGTAGGGAAACCAAGCCAGTGACTAATCACTAAATCAGGGGTATAGCCAATCACCCATTGATCACTGGTATATTCTGGGTTAAAGGCTGCCTCTGTTGTTCCTGTTTTTCCTGCCATGACATAATTATCTGGAGATGAACTGACCCCTGTACCATTTGTAAAAGTACCTAACATCATACTGGTCATTTTATCAGCTACCGATTTGTCAACCACTCGTTTTTGAGTATTTTTATGAGTAGCAATCACTTGACCACTAGCATTTTCAATACGGGTGATAAAGTGAGCATCCGGCATGAGTCCTTCATTTGCAAACACTGCGTAGGCTTGGGCCATTTGAAGAGGGTTCGTTTCTACGCCACCACCTAAAGCTACTCCAAGCACACGATCTACATCGCTCATGTCGAGACCAAACTTTTCACCCGCTTCAAAGGCTTTATCAATTCCAAGTTCTTTAACAGTAGCTACTGCAGGTAAATTTAGAGATTTAGCCAAAGCTTGATACATGGGTACTTCTCGTGATGTCTTGATTCCTGCGTAGTTGTCTACTTTATAATCACCATATTGCATGGTATGATTATCCAACTCCTTATTAAGAGACCAACCCGCTTCAACCGCTGGTGTATACACTATCAAAGGTTTAATAGTAGACCCTGGACTTCTTTTGGATTGGGTTGCATAGTTAAAATTTCTGAAACCTGTCTTATCATCCCCTGCCACTCGACCAACAACTCCTCGAACTCCACCTGTTTTTGGCTCCAAAGCGACACTACCAGACTCTGCATGTGTCCCATCTTCAGCTGTCGGAAAGAGCGAAGTATTTTGGTAGATAACCTGCATATTTGCTTGGTAATTTTGATCTAGCTCCGTATAAATTCGATAACCGTTATTAACGATTTCTTCCTCTGTTAGATTATACTTTTCAATAGCTTCATTAACAACTGCATCAAAATAGGAAGGATAACGGTAGTCTGATATTTTCCCTTCATAACTATCTTTCAATTGAGAAGCCATATCAACACTTGCTACTTCTGCTTCCTTATTTTTATCAAGGTAGCCGGCAGCCACCATATTTTGTAAGACAGTATCTCTTCGATTAGTTGAATGCTCAATGGAATTCAGAGGATTGTACAATTCTGGGCCTTTAAGCACACCTGCTAAAGTGGCGGCTTCATCAAGAGTTAATTCCGATGCCGAAACTCCAAAGTACTTTTTACTAGCATCCTCAACACCCCAAACTCCATTACCGAAGTAGGCATTGTTCAAATACATGGTTAGAATTTCTTTTTTACTGTATTTTTTGGTTAATTCTAAAGCAAGGAAGAATTCTTTAGCCTTTCTCTGAACAGTTTGGTCTTGTGAAAGATAAGCATTTTTCGCTAACTGTTGGGTAATTGTAGAACCACCACCCGAGCGACCAGCTGTTAGGATAGCTAGGAAAAAACGACTATAGTTAATTCCACTATTTTTATAGAAGCTTCTATCTTCTGTCGCAATAACAGCATTCTGCAAGTCTTCACTAATTTCCGAGAGCTCAACATAGGTCCCTTTTTGGCCTGACAATGCACCAGCCTCATTCTCTTCTCTGTCAAAAATCACCGTTCGTGTTTTCAAAGCATTCTGCAAGTCTGTAACATTTGTCGATTTAGCCAAGGCAAATAGATAGACACCAACAAACAAGCTTGCACTTAGTCCGAGAATTAGAAAGATTTTTGTCAGATGATAGCGACGCCAAAATTTTCGAATAGGTCCGACTTGCCCAACTTTCTTTCGCCCACCTCTTGACCGTCTTAAATTAGTCGAGGTATTTTCTTCATTATTAACTTCATCGATTTCTATTTCTTCCATTTCAGATTCTTCTTTTTTAAATAAAGAAAGAAATTTTTCAAATAATGTATCTAATTTCATGCGTTTATTTTATCATCTTCCCCATAGGAAGACAAGAATTTAGCTAGTTTCTCTATCCAAATAATCTATTTTTTGTTACAATATCTGTATGAAATTTACCTTTGTTATACCTGATTCTCTTCCTGAAATGACTGTCAAAATCTTCTTGGAGGAGCAACTACTCATTCCGAGAAAAATACGGCATTTCTTGAGAATTAAAAAGCACATTCTCATCAATCAAGAAGAAGTCCATTGGCATCAAACTGTCAAAGCCGGAGATGAATGTCAACTGATTTTCGATGAGGAAGACTACCCTACAAAAGAAATTGTTTGGGGGAATCCTAATCTTGTCCAAGAAGTTTATCAGGACCAACATTTAATCATCGTCAACAAACCTGAAGGAATGAAAACTCACGGCAATCAACCAGATGAGATTGCTCTTCTCAATCATGTTAGCGCCTATGTAGCCCAGACTTGCTATGTTGTCCATCGGCTAGATAAGGAAACGAGCGGTCTCATCCTCTTTGCTAAAAATCCATTTATACTGCCCATCCTCAATCGATTATTGGAGAAAAAAGAAATCTCCCGCGAATACTGGGCTCTGGTTGAGGGAAAAATAAGAACTAAAGAGCTTGTCTTTCGAGACAAAATCGGTCGCGATCGTCACGATCCTAGAAAACGGGTGGTAGATCAAAAAAATGGTCAATATGCTGAAACTCATGTAACTCGATTGAAACAATTTCAAAACAAGACCAGTCTTCTTCGTTGTCGATTAAAAACAGGACGTACTCATCAGATTCGAGTTCATCTATCTCACCACGGTCATCCAATCCTTGGAGACCCTCTCTACAATCCACATTCAAAAACTAAAAGACTAATGCTTCATGCATTTAAACTTTCCTTTGTCCATCCTCTGACTTTAAACAAATTAAGCTTTACTGCGCTATCAGACACATTTGAAAGAGAATTAAACCAAAATGGATGACACTTTCATCCATTTCTTCTTATAGATACAAAAAAAGCAAGACCGATTGGCCTTGCTTTTATCAACTCAAGAATTATTTAGCGATTTTAGCGAAGTATTCAAGAGTACGTACAAGTTGTGCAGTGTATGACATTTCGTTGTCGTACCATGAAACAACTTTAACCAATTGTTTACCGTCAACGTCAAGAACTTTAGTTTGAGTTGCGTCAAACAATGATCCGTAAGACATACCTACAACATCTGAAGATACGATTGGATCTTCTGTGTAACCGTATGATTCATTGGCTACTGCTTTCATAGCTGCATTCACTTCATCAACAGTAACGTTCTTTTCAAGAACAGCTACCAATTCAGTAACTGATCCAGTTGGAGTTGGAACACGTTGTGCAGCTCCGTCAAGTTTACCGTTCAATTCTGGGATTACAAGACCGATAGCTTTAGCAGCACCAGTTGAGTTAGGTACGATGTTAGCAGCACCAGCGCGAGCACGACGGAGGTCACCTTTACGGTGTGGTCCGTCAAGAATCATTTGGTCACCAGTGTAAGCGTGGATAGTAGTCATCAATCCTTCAACAACACCGAAGTTATCTTGAAGAGCTTTAGCCATTGGAGCCAAGCAGTTTGTAGTACATGAAGCACCTGAGATAACTGTTTCAGTACCGTCAAGAACGTCGTGGTTAGTGTTAAATACAACTGTTTTAACATCTGATCCACCAGGAGCAGTGATAACAACTTTTTTAGCTCCACCTGGGTGCAAGTGTTTTTCAGCAGCTGCTTTAGTAGCAAAGAAACCAGTTGCTTCAAGAACGATTTCTACACCGTCGTTAGCCCAGTCAATTTGTTCTGGATCACGTTCAGCAGAAACTTTAACGAATTTACCGTTAACTTCAAATCCACCTTCTTTAACTTCCACAGTTCCGTCGAAACGACCTTGAGTTGTGTCATATTTCAACAAGTGTGCAAGCATAACTGGATCTGTAAGGTCGTTGATGCGAGTAACTTCAACACCTTCTACGTTTTGGATACGGCGGAAAGCAAGACGACCGATACGTCCGAAACCGTTAATACCAACTTTAACTACCATTAGTGATTTCCTCCTTATGAAAATCATGAAAATTTTATTGTGAAAAGAGTAACTTGAATCACTACAAATCACCTTTCAACAAACCTATTATATAACTATTTAAGTTGAATTGCAAGTATGGGCATTGTTTTTTGTCTATATCTCGCTTATTTCCCTTTCTCCTTTGAAAGCCTATACCGCTGTCTTTCTTTGTCTACATAGTCATTTACAACTTTCCTTTTTCTAAAGTTGAGCGATAACTTCCTCAGTTGTCAAAACTTGGTTGGCAATGTAGCCATAGTTTGTCAGGGCAGCTTGGTAGGCTTCTTCACCTGGAGCACCGACAGCATCGTTAACAACAATGACATTGTAGCCTAATTCTATGAGTTCACGCATGTGTGAATCCACGCAGAGATTAGCATTCATACCAGCCAAGATGACGGTGTCGATACCATTTTTGCGGAGTTGAAGGTTAAGATCGTTGCTTTCTGGGCCAAAAATTTTATGTCCGTTGACAACAATAGTATCTTCATCCAAAAATGGTTTAATCTCTTCAATCATATCTGCTCCAGAGCCTTCTGGAATTGCTGAATACTGGCTATCACGCCAAAACATTTCGTTTTCAATCATCATCGTTTCACCAGCAGCTTTAAATTGCCACTTGTGATCGTGTGGATAGAAGTAGTGCGGTGAGATAAAACGCTTGTAGCCACGCTCTTTAGCAAGAGCGAAAAGCTTTGTCAGATTTTCAATAGTATTAACTTTTTCAAGAACGTCTTTAGTTGCTCCGAATCCTTTACCAGTATGTTTTAGGAATTCAACTTGTGGGTCTGTGATAACAAATGCGACATTTTTCTGATTGAACATGAGGTTCCTCCTAATATGATTTGATTAACAGCCAATAGGAATTTAGACTGTTAGTTTGATGATTTTCCAAATGGTAGTTTTAGTTATATACTGACCGTTCGGTACAATTATAATAACATCTAAAATTGAATTTGTAAATCAATTTGCTCAGAACAAAAATTTTAATGATAAAACAGTGGCAAAAGGTGGTGGTTTCAATTGTTTGGTCTCAGACTCTGAATCTGCTATAATAGGGAAAAAGAGAGGTGAGCAGATGAGCGTTAAAGAGCGTATTTTACAAAGTGCTGAGGAATTGATTTATCAGAAGGGTTATGTGGCCACCTCCATCAGTGACATCATGGAGGCAGCTGATGTTGGCAAGGGACAGCTTTATTATTATTTCAAATCTAAGAAGGAAATTGGTTTGACGGTCATTCAAGATATTTTAGCAAATTGGCGAAAAGAGCTTTTTGAAGATATTTTTGAAGCAGACAAGTCTGATAGTGACAAGTTTTCGGATATGATTGACTGGGTTTGTCAATTTCATGAAAGTCAGACGGTCTTTTATGGTTGCCCAATTGGTAATCTGATTGTGGAATTGTCCACAGAAGATGAGAACTTCCGCTGTCCTCTCAATGATTTTATGACCCAATGGACAGAGAAGTTAGCCAGCCTCTTGCAAGACCTGCATGCTGACTGGTCAGAAGAGCGGGCGCAGTTGCAGGCCCGTCAAGTCATCTCCAGTATTCAAGGCAGCATTGTCATTCTCAAAGTCAGCCAAGACATCCAAGTTTTAGAAAATAATATGACGGATTTGAAAAAGAATTATTGTTAATTTTTAGCCGAAGAATTAAAAGTATGTTAATTTATGGATTGTGGTTAAGAGGTAAGAATGACAACAGATATTAAAACTGAAATTGGTCATAGAGTAAGACAGGAACGTGAACGTCACAAATTGATGAGAGAAGAGGTCTGTGGACAGAAGCTGACTTAATAATCAAACAGCTGATGCGTACTGAGCTTGGGCAATCCTTGCCAACAATTACTAAGTTACAATATTTATCTAAGCGATTAGAAGTTCCGATAGATACTTTTCTTGAAAATAAAGAACTAGCTCTTCCTGAGGAAGAGTTGCTGAGTCTAGACTTGATTGAAAGAATATTAGACTTGATAAGAACAGGGACAGGTAGTTTCGCTGAAGATATTTTTGATGATTATTTTAAGCAAGTAACACTAAAGCAAGTTTACACATTCAATGATTTACTATTAATTGATTATTTTGCTATGCAATGTCAAGACTTGATTTATAGAAGAGAGCATTAGATGATTTCCGGATTAAGTTGTTGAAACAGCAATTAGTTAGTGATGAAATGTATAATGTAGAGCTACTATCAGTTCTTTGTGCCATAGCGGGTGTTTATGTTGTTCATAATGACTATAAGCATATGATATCTCTAGTAAAAAAGATGAATGAAATTTTATAAGTAACAATGTTGCAAGTCTATAAACCTGGAATTTCAGTATTTGAAGCTAAGTGCTATCTTTATTTTGAAAATGATAAAAATAAAGCAAAGGAACTTTATCACTCAGCAACTATACTAGCTGAACAATTTGATGATAAAGTATTTGATAAAAAACGAAAATAGAAAACTTAAAACTATTCTCAATACTCCAGTTTCACAAAAAAGAGACAGGAAATTCCTGCCTCTAGGCTGATAACAATTATTTACGGCGTCCTGGTCTTTCTTTGTAACCATAGTAAGCATCTTCGATGATTTCTTGCATATGGTCAACCATTGGAAGGCGTGGGTTTGCAGGTGAACATTGATCTTCATAAGCAAGGAAGGCCAATTCACGTGAGTGTTCTTTCCATTCTTTTTCGTCAACACCTTGTGCTTTGAAGTTCATTTGGATACCTACGCGCTCACCGAGTTCGTAAACAGCTTTTGCGTAAGATTCAACCCCTTCTTCTGGTGTAGAAGCTGGAAGTCCAAGCATACGAGCGATATCTTGATATTTCTCGTCTGCACGGTAGTAGTTGTACTTAGGCCATGTAGCTGTCTTAGCTGGGCGAGTACCATTGTAACGGATAACGTATGGAAGCAAGATTGCATTTGTACGACCATGGATTGTGTGGAATTGCGCACCAATCTTATGGGCCATTGAGTGAGAAATACCTAGGAAGGCATTCGCAAAGGCCATACCAGCGATTGTTGAAGCATTATGCATTTTCTCACGTGAGTGGAAGTCTGCATTCTTAACTGAGCTTTCGAGGTTTTCGAATACAAGTTTGATCGCTTGAAGAGCAAGACCGTCAGTGTAGTCGCTAGCCATTTGTGATACGTAAGCTTCAGTCGCGTGAGTCAATACGTCCATACCAGTGTCAGCAGCAACAAATCCAGGAACTGTCAATACCAAAGCAGGGTCAACGATTGCCACAGTTGGTGTCAATGAGTAGTCAGCGATTGGGTATTTACGGTTGTTTGCTTTATCAGAGATAACGGCAAATGGAGTTACTTCAGATCCTGTACCAGATGTAGTTGGGATAGCGATGAATTTAGTCTTCTTACCAAGCAATGGGAATTTGAAGGCACGTTTACGGATATCCATGAATTTTTGTACAAGGTCACGGAAGTCCACTTCTGGTTGCTCATAGAAGAGCCACATTACTTTAGCAGCATCCATTGGTGAACCACCACCAAGAGCGATGATTGTATCTGGTTTGAAAGAGCGCATAATCTCAGTACCACGTTCAACTGTAGTGATATCTGGATCTGGTTCTACATCTGCAAAGATTTGGTAAACAACCTTATTGCGACGAAGGTCAAGTTGTTCGATGATACGATCAAGGAAGCCAAGCTCTACCATAGCGTGGTCAGTAACGATCATGACACGCTCAACGTCACGACATTTTTGAAGGTATTGAATTGAATCACGTTCAAAGTATGTTTTTGAAGGAAGTTTCATCCATTGCATGTTATTTCTCCGTCTTCCGACTTTTTTGATATTCAAGAGGTTAATGGCGCTAACGTTATCCCCAACTGAGTTACGTCCGTAAGAACCACATCCGAGTGTCAATGATGGCAAGAAGGCATTGTAAACGTCCCCGATACCACCGAAAGTAGAAGGTGAGTTACAGATAACACGAATAGCTTTAACAGCTTTACCAAATTCTTTAGTCAATTCTTCATCAGCAGTATGGATGGCAGCTGAGTGTCCAAGACCGTTAAATTCAACCATTTGACGAGCTTTAGCAATACCATCTTCACGGCTTTCAGATTTCAAAACTGCGATAACTGGTGACAATTTTTCACGAGTCAATGGCTCGTTTTCACCAACTTCTTTACATTCTGCAGCAAGAATGTTTGTTCCTTCTGGAACAGTAAATCCTGCTTGTTCTGCAATCCAAGTTGCTGGTTTACCAACGATGTCAGCGTTCAATTTTGCACCAGCACAGTTTTTGCTATTTGCTTTCACGCCGAAGCAGAACTCTTCAAGAAGTGCTTTTTCTTTTTTGTTTACAAAGTAAGTATGGTAAGATTTGAACTCTGCTACAAATTCATCGTAAATTTCTTTATCAATGATAACCGCTTGTTCAGATGCACAGACCATACCATTGTCAAATGATTTAGACATTACGATATCGTGAGCAGCTTGGCGGATGTTAGCTGATTTTTCAACATAAGCTGGAACGTTTCCGGCACCTACCCCAAGAGCTGGTTTACCACATGAGTATGCCGCTTTAACCATGGCATTACCACCTGTTGCAAGGATTGTTGCAATACCTTCGTGGTTCATCAATGCACTAGTTGCTTCCATAGACGGTTCAGTAATCCACTGTACACAGTTTTCAGGAGCACCTGCTTTAATCGCTGCATCACGAACGATTTGAGCTGCGTGAGCTGATGATTCTTGAGCTGATGGGTGGAATGCAAAGACAATAGGATTACGAGTCTTCAATGAAATCAACGCTTTAAAGATTGCTGTTGAAGTAGGGTTTGTTGTTGGAGTGATACCACAAACAACACCAACTGGTTCAGCGATAAGAGTCAATCCTGTTACATCATCTTCTTCGATAACACCAACTGTTTTAGTGTGGCGCATGTTATTTACCACGTGCTCACAAGCAAATAGGTTTTTAGTTGCTTTATCTTCAAATACTCCACGTCCTGTTTCTTCAAAGGCATGTAAAGCCAATTCTCCGTGAGCATCAAGTGCAGCAACTGAAGCTTTTGCTACGATATAATCGACTTGATCTTGGTCAAGTTTACGCATTTCTTCAAGGGCAACTAAAGCTTTTTGCACCAAACCATCGACATGCTTTTCAGCAGCGAGTTTCTTTTCTTCTGGTGTTACAGTTTTTTTATCAGCCATATTTTCCTCCATAGCTTTCAAGGATTGTAAGTCCTTTGTTAATTTTTTCACAAGCTTATTATAACTCTTTTTTAAACGTTTGTAAACAGTTTCATAGACATTTCACAAACTTTTTTTATTTGTTTGTGAAAACAATTTCAAATATACCCACACATGTACTTTTTCACTTAAAGTTTGTGAATTATTCCATAAAAGTTTTATTTTTCACAAACTTAGTTGTAAAACAGTCTTGTAAGCCGTTTTTATTTCCATGTAAGCGCTTTCTGATATTCTGGAAGAATACCTCCTTCTAGGAGGAGGTTATTGTGCTTGTTGAAATAAACCTTGTTTGAAGTCCCCTTCATAGACTACTTCTTGTTCGGTAGTCAGTTTTCCTTTTCCTTCAGCTTGGCCATTTACAAAGTCTCCCTCATATACCCAACCTGCTTTAGCTTGGTAGGTACCTTTACCATTGAAGGCGCCATTGCTAAATTCTCCAGTATAGGTATCACCGTTCGAGAAGGTAACAGTGCCCTGACCATTCATCTTACCACGAACTAGGCTCCCGTCATAAATAATAGCATCGTTATCAAGCTTAAGAACGCCCTGTTTTGGAAGATTGGTCAGAAATACAAGACCTGCACAGACAACAATGACGATAACTGTCGCAATTTCTAAACGGGGACGTGTTAAATAGACACTATATTTTTCATAGAGTTTTTTTAAATTTTCCATGTTCACTCTCATTTTCTAAGCGACTTAACCAAGCCTGGCAACCAGCTAAAACTCGGTCATAAGTTTCTTCAAAATCACCTGTATACCAGGGATCTGGAACACTTTCAGATGCAAAAGGCTGTATCTTGTATTGTTGATCCTGTGGACACATCTCACGCAAATCAGCGAGATTAGACTCATCCATCCCAATGATATAGTCAAAATACTCAAAATCTTTTTTAGAAATTTGTTGGGAAGTTTTTGAAGTATCATAAGGAACGCCATGACTTCGAAAGATTCCTTGCGTTCCTTTGTGGATTGGATTACCGTGTTCCCAGGAAGAAGTCGCACGACTTTGAATCTCATATTTATCGGTCAGAGATTTCATTACAAATTCCGCCATAGGGCTACGGCAAATATTACCAAGACAGACAAAGACAACTTTTTTCATCATTGTTCCTCTCATTTATAGAAAAACGGGAATGCATTCCACCCCGTTTTATTCTTCAATAGCACTGCCTTCTTCGATAACTGCACCTTCAGGTGTGACAGCTTCTTTGACTGGCAAAACTGTTCTAATTGCACCTAATTCGAAAGTCAAGTATACTCCGTCTACATCAAGTACAATCGTTTTGTTTTCAGTATCAACTTCGTCGACTGTACCGTAGAGACCACCGATAGTGATTACTTCGTAGCCTTTTTGAAGCTTATTGAGGCTCTCCATACGTTTTTCCGCTTGTTTCTTTTGAGAACGTTGCATGAAGAACATCAAGCCCAACATCAAGACAAGCATAATCAAAAATGTTAAATTCCCACCCATTATTTTTACTCCTTTGTAATTCAGATAAAACTACTATAACAAATTTTAAGTGTTTTTACAAGATTAGGCCATGCTTTTATATCAAGAAAGAGGCTGGGACAAAAATTCCCAACCTCGATTTTTTAGCAATATGCCTCTAGATTATTTCAAGTTATTCACAAGTTCTACAAGATTTTCAACTGTAAATCCATACTCTGCTAAAACTTTTGGTGCTGGTGCAGATGCTCCAAAGGTATCAATACCAAGAACTGCTCCATCAAGACCAACGTATTTATACCAGTTTTGAGTTGCTCCCATTTCAACTGCTACACGGCGACGAACTGCATTTGGTAGGATTTCTTCTTTGTATGCGGCATCTTGTGCATCAAATACATCTGTAGATGGCATGCTGACTACGCGAACTTTTCCACCTTGACTTGCCAATTCTTTAGCAGCTGCAACAGCCAGATTAACCTCTGAACCAGTCGCAATCAAAATTGTATCAAAGTCTGCTGCATTTTCATATACAACATAAGCTCCTTTTGCAACTTTAGCAAAGTCTGTTCCTTCTTCAACAGTCAAGTTTTGACGAGTCAAGACAAGAACAGTTGGTGTTTTCTCGCTCTTCACTGCTTGATACCAAGCTGCTTGAGTTTCACGCGCATCTGCTGGGCGGAAAACATTAAGGTTTGGAATCGCACGAAGACCTGCCAGGTGCTCAATCGGTTCATGAGTTGGGCCATCTTCACCAACTGCGATTGAATCGTGGGTGAAGACATAAGTTACAGGAAGACCTTGTAGAGCTGACAATCGAACCGCCGCCTTAAGATAGTCTGAGAATACGAAGAATGTTCCACCATAAACACGAAGTCCACCGTGAAGAGCCATTCCATTCAAGACAGTACCCATAGCAAATTCACGAACACCAAACTGGATGTTGCGATTCAAGCGATTTGCATCATCTTGAAGTCCGTCAGTTTTGATGTAAGTCATATTTGAATGAGCGAGGTCTGCTGATCCACCAAGGAAGGTTGGCAACTTAGCTGCCACAACATTCAAGGCATCTTGGCTTGAGTTACGCGTCGCTTGAGAGAAGCCATTTTCTAAAGCTGGGAAGTCTTCTGGAGTCACCTCAACTGGATCACGTCCTTCGATGATTGCTTCCACTTCTGCAGCCAGTTCTGGGTGAGCTTCTTTATAATCTGCGACTAGTTTTGTCCATGCTTCATAGGCTGATGCGCCACGGTCTGCAACATTTTCTTTGAAATCAGCATAAACTTCTGCTGGGATTTCAAATGGTTCATAGTTCCAACCAAGTGCCTGGCGAGTTGCCGCAGTTTCATCCGCGCCAAGAGGGGCACCGTGTACGGCATTAGTCCCTTGTTTATTTGGAGAACCATAACCAATAACAGTTTTCACTTCGATCAAAGATGGTTTTCCTGAAGCCTTAGCTTCTTCAATAGCAGCATGAATAGCTTCTAAGTCTGTTCCATCTTCTACCAAGGCTGTATGCCAACCATAAGCATTGTAACGATCACGGACACTTTCTGTGAAAGAATCTTTTGTCTCACCATCCAAGTTGATATCATTTGAATCATAAAGAACAACCAACTTGTCAAGCTTTTGCAAGCCTGCATAAGAAGCAGCTTCACTTGAGACACCTTCCATCAAGTCACCATCTCCACAGATAACGTAAGTGTAGTGGTCAAAGATGTTATAACCTTCACGATTGTACTTAGCTGCAAGGAAACGTTCTGCTTGTGCAAAACCTGTCGCAGTCGCAATCCCTTGTCCTAGAGGGCCTGTTGTTGCATCAACCCCTGCTGTATGACCGAATTCTGGGTGACCTGGAGTTTTAGAGCCCCATTGACGGAAGTTCTTCACTTCATCCATACTCACATCTTCAAATCCTGAAAGGTGAAGAAGGGCATAAAGAAGCATTGATCCGTGACCAGCTGAAAGAATGAAACGGTCGCGGTTAATCCAGTTTGGTTGGGCTGGATTGATACGAAGTTCTTTAGTGAATAGACTGTATGCCATCGGTGCAGCTCCCATAACCACCCCTGGGTGACCTGAGTTCGCTTTATTGATAGCGTCAATACCTAGAAAACGAATCGCATTAACAGATAGATTTGACATAGAATTTCCTTTCTCTTTGAGGTGATAGGTCTATCACGCATCTTATTTTACTATTATATGAAAAAATATCTATAATAGCAATAAAACAATTTACTATAAAATGAATCAATCGACTATACTAATTTCTAGTTGCTTGATAGTAAGGTAATAATTTATCAAAAGTTTTGTCTAGTTCATCTAAAAATTTGTCTAGAATTTGTCCGTCTGTCACTGGAACATCTACCTTAACTAAAACCTTTCGGACTTCCTGATGGAATCGTTTTTCTCTTAAAATTTGGCGATTTTCCTCAGTAGCCTCCATCTTTTGACTTTCTCCCTCTGAGTATGATAAATAATAAATCCCTTCTACCACTGGAACTTCTAGGGCCTTGGCCTGTTTATCTAAAGTTCGCTCATCCTTCTTACGTTCAATAAAACTCACTTCTAGTGAAATTCCAAAATCAGAAGGGCTTCCATACAAACGAAGGGCCAACATAGGTTCTGTCACTCTTCCCTCACGCTGCAAATAGGCCCAGAAATGGGGTCGCAAACGTTGGGCTTGATTCATCCACTGACTCGATCTTTGCAGTATCCATTCTGGATGCCTTGCTTGAAAAGCTTTAGCCAGTTCTGTAAAAGCCTTTCTAGCTTCCTGTCCCTTACTCCTCAAATATAGCATTTTCTCAGCATCTTGTCCTGCCTTCTCTGGTTTTTGATACTGTAAACCAGAGTATGCAAGGTAGTCTCTCATTGTATTCAACATAGGCTCAATCTCCCTTGGCTAGCAAAAAATCAGGGATACCCTGATTTTGCTTTGACTATTCTGTATCCACGACAACGTAACGATTTGGCTCATCACCTTCTGAATAACTAGTAACACCTTCCATACGTGAGATGATACGATGGATAATTTTACGTTCGCTACTAGACATTGGATCAGTCACCTGGCTTCGCCCCTCTTCTAGGACACGTGTAGCTAACTTCTGTGCATAGCTTTGCAAGACTTCTGCACGGTGCTCTACATAGTCATTAACATTGATGGTAATATAGAAGGTTCTTGAATAGCGGTTATAAAGATAATTTTGTGCTAAGAGCTGAAGAGATTTCAAGACCTTCCCGTGGTAACCGATAATACGACCTGGTTCATTAGTATCAATTTGCATATTGATAGAACGGCGATTTGAAGTGCTTGAGATTGCTCCCTCAACATCCATATCATCAATAATACCTTGAACATAGTTGGTTACTTCTTCGACCACCTGGTCAATATCATAGGTCGGTTCAATCTTCAAACCTAGATTTTCTAAATCATCATTCTGCTCGACTTCTTCCTGCTCTTTAGATTCTTCTGGCAGCAAATCTTTTAGAATGGCAATATGACCAGTCTCCTCTAAAATTGTACTAGCTTCTTTCTCATTTTTAAGAATTTCGGCCTTGACTTCTTCAGAGATTCCTTGTCCTTCTTCCTCGATTTTTTTGATTGCTTCAACAACATGGCCTAAGTCTACTGTTGCTTCACTAACAGTCTTAACGGGTTCGTTCTTAGCATTAACTTCCTTTGGAACTCCCTTAACTGCTTGCTGATTTGCCTTCACAACAGTTGTCTCACTAATTGCTTCGATATCAACTTGCGCTGGTTTCTTCCCAAAAAGGCCAAAGAAACCTTTTTTCTCCCTTGAGACAACCTTGATATGCGCCTTCATTCTAGGAATCCCCAATTCCTTCAATCCCGTTTGGATTGCTTCCTCAACAGTTGAACCTGTAAATAATACCATTACAAGATTCCTCCTTACTTTTTCTTTTTCTGTGCTTTCTTGAGAGCTTTTCTCTTCTTGATTTCTAAATCCTTCTTAGCCTGTACTCCCGCCTCACGCTCTGCAATAATCTTAAATGGATTGTTGAGCAGATAAGTTTGGAGCACCTGATAAGCATTGGATACCGCCCAGTATAAGGCAACCCCACTTGGTGAATACATGGCAAAGAAGAAAATCATGACTGGCATTGCATACATCATTCCTGTCATAGCACCATTTTTCTCAACCATGGCCTTATTGGATAACCAGGTGCTAAGGAAAGTAAAGATAGCTGCCAGAATAGGCAAAACAAAAGTCGTATCAACACCACCAAGGTTAATCCATAAGAAATGACCCGTTTTTAGAAATTCTACCCTACTCAAAGCTTGGAACAAGGCCAACAAGACTGGCATTTGGATTAAGATTGGCCAAAGAGAAGCTGACTGCTTCACACCATGTTGCTTGAACAACTGACGCATTTCTTGATCCAGCTTGGTACGGCTCTCCATATCCCGTCCCGGATAACGTTCTCGCAACTCCTTAACAAGTGGTTGTACTTCTTGCATCTTTCTAGATGCCACCATTTGTATCTGAAAGACTGGTAAAAGAATGGTTCTGATTAAAAGGGTAAATAAAATAATCCCCAGACCAATACTTGTATCAAATGATAAAAAGCGAATAGTTTCAGCAAAAAAATAAACAAATTTACTCCAAAAACCTGTTGATTCAGCTGTAATCTCACTCGTCGTACCACTAGCCGTGCAGGCGCTCATCACAAATAAAGCAAGCACCATTAAGCTAGTCAACTGTAATTTCTTTTTCACTCCCATTTCCTTCCTGGTAAATCTTTGATAACTTTAATACGTGAAGTAGATTTTTTTCCATTTCCGCGTAGTCTAAGATCTCAACACCTTTTCGAGCAATCACAACAAAATCTACATTTTCAACCAGCTGATTTTTATGTTCAATCAGAATATGTCGAATTCTTCTCTTGATCTGATTCCTCGTGACAGCGTTTCCTAATTTTTTACTGACAGATAGGCCAACTCGAAAATGCTGTTCATTATTTTCTAATCGATAAATAACAAATTTACGATTAGCAAAACTCTCACCTTTTTTAAATATTGCACTAAAATCTTTCTCTTTTTTTACACGAAAGCGTTTTTTCAAAATTCAACTCCATCTATTAAAACTACTACTATTATACCATAATTTTTCAAAAAGCCAATCATAGCAAGGTTTTAGCCCATTTTACAGAATGAAAAAACTAGTTTTATCCTTTAAATCATCTTATTTTTGAACAAATTTGCAAATTTGAACATGCTACGTTCTCTTGAGATAAAACAAAAGTCACCCTTTGGAGTGACTTTTGTAGGAGATTATTATGAAAAAGTTAGGATTTTAATTAAATAAAGTTAGGAGGTCTTTATTTAATAATAGTAGTATACAGGTCTATCCTTAAATCCAACTTAAACAGATTCCACTTCTTTTTAATTTTTAAAACTATGGATTGGAGCCGGGATTTGTCCTCCACGTGCAATAAAATCAACAGATGATGCACCGTTGACCTTCATGACTGGAGCTGTTCCTAAAAGGCCACCAAATTCAATCATATCGCCTTCTTTTCCTTTTGGAATAATACGTACAGCAGTTGTTTTCATGTTGATGACTCCGATAGCAGCTTCATCCGCAATCATTGCCGCAATCGTTTCTGCAGGTGTATCCTCAGGAATGGCAATCATATCCAAACCAACTGAACAGATAGCTGTCATAGCTTCTAATTTTTCCAAATTAAGGGAGCCGTTTTGCACTGCAGCAATCATCCCCTCGTCCTCAGAAACTGGGATAAAAGCACCTGACAAACCACCAACTTGGTTGCAAGCCATAACTCCGCCTTTTTTAACTTGATCGTTCAAGAGAGCCAAGGCAGCAGTCGTTCCATGAGTCCCAACCGTCTCTAGCCCCATTTCTTCAAGAACACGAGCTACAGAATCACCCACTGCTGGAGTTGGAGCTAAACTCAAATCGACAATCCCAAAATCAACTCCGAGGCGCTCACTAGCCATTTGACCAACCAATTGACCAATACGGGTAATCTTGAAAGCTGTTTTTTTAACAGTTTCAGCAACAACATCAAAGCTCTGACCTCGAACCTTTTCCAAGGCACGTTTGACAACACCCGGTCCTGAAACACCTACATTGATGATGACATCTGCTTCACCTACACCATGAAAAGCGCCTGCCATAAACGGATTGTCCTCTACCGCGTTGGCAAATACAACCAATTTAGCCGCCCCCATATCAGATAAAGAAGCTGTTTCCTTGATAATGCGTCCCATATCCGCTACTGCGGTCATATTGATACCCGATTTGGTAGAACCGATATTTACTGATGAACAAACCTTATCTGTTTCTGCTAAGGCACGAGGAATAGAGTTGATGAGGATTTCATCACCTTTTTGATAACCCTTTTGTACCAAGGCTGAAAAACCACCAATGAAGTCAACACCAATTTCTTTCGCAGCTTTATCCAGTGCTTTAGCTAAGACTACATAATCCGTCGCATCGGTAGCAGCACCAATCAAGGAAATTGGAGTTACTGACACACGTTTATTCACAATAGGAATTCCTAACTCAGCCGCAATTTCATCCCCAACAGCAACTAAATTAGCTGCTTTTGTAGTAATTTTTTCATATATTTTTTCTGCAGCACGATTGATATCTGGATCGATACAGTCCAAAAGGGAAATCCCCATGGTAATGGTTCTAATGTCAAAGTTTTGCTCCTCAATCATTGCGATTGTTTCGGTAACTTGTCTAATATCCATAAATACCTCCTAGATATTGTACATAGCATCAAAAATAGCAGCACTTTGAATATTGATTTTGACATTCAAAGTCTGACCAAAAACTTCAAATTCGTTTCTAAGATGAGTAAAATCTTGTTTTTCATCACTAGATACCACAGCCATCATAGTAAAGAATTCGTCTAAGACTGTTTGTGAGATATCATCAATATTTAAGCCTAATTCAGCAATTTTTGTCGCAACACTTGCAACAATTCCAGATTTATCTTTACCAACAACAGTAATAATAGCTTTCATGATTAAACTCCGTTTCTAACACAAAACGATATCCATTTTGGACAAAAATAAAATGAAAAAGGAGGATAGAGTAACTAAATCACTTAATAGTGAACAATTATCCAAGTTGAAATCCTAAAAAAATCTCTTAGTTGATCTTGTACCAGGCTAGTATTTTTTACCAAGTCGCTAGTTTAGAACTTAAAACTGATAATATATTGGCTCATAACCTCTTTATAGAATATTTTTGAAAAAATGAACATTTTCGATTTTCTTTTTCAATAGTATAGCATATTTCTTAATAAAATACTCAAAAACGCCTGCTTACGAAATTGTTCTTAAGTAAAAAACAATTTCGTAAACAAGCGTCTACCTTATCATCTTATGATGAGTGTTCCCGCTAGGACATAAGTCCTAGCGGTAGACCAGAGCTAGACTAAGAGCACAAGACTCCATCATCATAACACTCAACAAAATTGATGATTTTATACTAATTCGATGATCGCCATTGGCGCTGCATCACCACGACGTGGTTCAGTTTTAAGGATACGAGTGTATCCACCGTTACGCTCAGCATAACGAGGTGCGATTTCTGAGAACAATTTTTGAAGTGCTGTAGTAGAAGTGTACTTATCAGTTGCTTCATCATAGTTTTCAGATGCGATTTCATTACGTACGAAAGCAGCTGCTTGACGACGTGCATGCAAATCACCACGTTTACCTAGAGTAATCATTTTTTCAACAGTTTTACGGATTTCTTTAGCACGAGCTTCAGTTGTCACGATTGATTCGTTGATCAAAAGGTCAGTTGTCAAATCGCGAAGCATTGCTTTACGTTGTGAGCTAGTGCGTCCTAGTTTACGGTAAGCCATTTATTCCTCCTTTATTTATCTTTTAATCCAAGACCCAAATCAATGAGTTTGACTTTCACTTCTTCCAAACTCTTGCGTCCAAGATTTCTTACTTTCATCATCTCTGCTTCAGATTTTTCTGTCAAATCATGCACAGTATTGATACCGGCACGTTTTAAACAGTTGTATGAACGCACAGATAAGTCAAGTTCCTCAATCGTACGTTCCAAGATACGGTCGTCCGATTCAGTATCAGCTTCTTTCATCACTTCTGCTGACTTAGCAATCTCTGTAAGATTTGTAAACAAATCAAGGTGCTCTGTCAAGATACGTGCTGAAAGCCCTAAAGCATCTTCTGGAATAATTGTTCCATTAGTCAAGATTTCAAGGGTTAATTTGTCGAAACCATCATTGCTACCTACACGAGCAGGTTCAACTTGATAGTTGACTTTTGTAACTGGTGTATAAATAGAATCTACAGCAAGTGTTCCAACTGGTGCATTATCTTTTTTGTTTTCATCAGCAGGTACATATCCACGACCACTGTTAACAGTCATTGTCGCTTTTAGAGAAGAACCTTCACCGATTGTAAAGAGATAATGATCTGGATTTACAATTTCAATGTCGCTATCTGTCAAGATATCTCCAGCTGTAATTTCAGCAGGACCTTGCACATCTAGTTCAATGATCTTTTCGTCTTTAACGTAAGATTTTACTGCAATACCTTTGATGTTCAGAATGATTTGCATCACGTCTTCGCGAACACCCGGAACTGTATCAAATTCATGCAATACACCTTCGATATTGATAGATGTTACAGCCGCCCCCGGAAGAGAAGCTAGAAGTACACGACGAAGAGAGTTACCAAGTGTTGTACCGTAACCACGTTCAAGCGGTTCGATTACAAACTTGCCATAATCTTTATTTTCATCAATTTTTGTTATATTTGGTTTTTCAAACTCGATCATTTAGTTACTCCCTCTTAAACGAAAAGCAGTGTAAGGTTATGATTATACACGGCGACGTTTTGGAGGACGAGCACCATTGTGTGGCACTGGAGTCACATCACGAATTGCTGTTACTTCAAGACCAGCGGCAGCAAGAGCACGAATAGCTGACTCACGACCAGAACCTGGACCTTTAACAGTAACTTCAACTGACTTAAGACCGTGTTCTTGTGCAGATTTAGCAGCAGCTTCAGAAGCCATTTGAGCAGCAAATGGTGTAGATTTACGAGAACCTTTGAAACCAAGAGCACCAGCTGATGACCAAGCAATTGCATTACCATGCACATCAGTAATCATAACAATAGTGTTATTAAATGTAGCGTGAATATGAGCAATACCAGATTCGATATTCTTTTTCACACGACGTTTACGTGTTGGTTTAGCCAAGACTTTTACCTCCTATATTATTTTTTCTTACCAGCAATCGCAACAGCTTTACCTTTACGAGTGCGAGCGTTGTTTTTAGTGTTTTGTCCACGGACAGGAAGTCCACGACGGTGACGGATACCACGGTATGAACCGATTTCCATCAAACGTTTGATGTTCAAGTTAACTTCACGACGAAGGTCACCTTCAACTTTAATTGCATCCACTTCACGACGGATAGCATCTTCTTGATCTGGTGTAAGATCGCGAACACGTACATCTTCTGAAATTCCAGCAGCTGCCAAGATTTTCTTAGATGTTGGAAGTCCGATACCGTACACATAAGTCAATGAAATTACTACGCGTTTGTCATTTGGAATGTCAACTCCAGCAATACGAGCCATGTTTTCTCCTTTCTATCTTATCCTTGACGTTGTTTGTGTTTTGGATTTGCTGGGCAAATTACCATAACACGACCATTACGACGAATTACTTTACAGTATTCGCAAATTGGTTTGACCGATGGTCTTACTTTCATTTCTTATCCCTCCAAGTTTTTCGATTATTTAAAGCGGTAAGTGATACGTCCACGTGTCAAGTCATATGGACTCATTTCGACAGTAACACGATCTCCCGCTAAAATACGAATATAGTTTTTACGAATTTTACCAGAAACTGTTGCTAAAATCTGATGTCCATTTTCAAGTTCAACCGTAAACATTGCATTCGGCATAGTATCAACTACTTTACCTTCAACTTCAATCACATCGTCTTTTGCCACGCAAAAGTACCTCCATAAATTTCGATTTGATGCCTCTAGACACAGAGACAACAATTATAAGTCAGACTAACTCAGTATAACATTTGTAGAGACATTTTGCAAGCATGAAAAACGCTTTTATTTCAATTTTGTCAATACTTTTTCGATATCTGCAAAGACATCATTGATATCTTGGTTACCTTCGATATCATGTACCAAACCTTTTGCACGATAGTGGGCAATAATTGGTTCACCTTGGGCAATATTAACATCCAAACGACGTTTTACTGTTTCAGGTTTGTCATCTTCACGTTGGTAATAGTCTTCTTCTTTGTAGTCAACTGGTGGGTTGAAAACTTTATGGAAAGTTTCGCCAGTTTCACGGTGAATGATACGACCACTCAAACGCTCCAAAAGACAATCTGGATTTACTTCGATGTTAATAACACCTTCAAGCTCAATCCCTAATTCAGCTAAAGTTTTATCCAAGGCATGAGCTTGCTCAATTGTACGTGGGTATCCGTCCAACAAGAAACCCGTTTCTTTAATGTCATCTTGTGAAAGACGCTCTTTTACGATTCCGTTTGTAACTTCATCTGGAACCAACTCGCCTTTGTCGATATAAGACTTAGCTAAGACACCCATTTCAGTTTGGTTAGCCATTGCTGCACGGAACATATCACCTGTTGAGATATGAGCAACATGAAATTGTTCAACAATTTTTGCTGCCTGTGTACCCTTACCTGCACCAGGTAAGCCCATAATCAAAAGATTCATGATTCAAACTCCTTTTTTGTTTTTAAATAGAAGCAAAAATTCATTTCAACTCCTATTTAAAAACAAAATAGAAGAGAGGAGATAAAAATCTGACAAGGTCTTTGATTTTTAAACTCCACTCTCTGAGCAATAGTGAATTTTCTTTTCTATTACAATTATTCTGTTGTATTCATGAAACCAACATACTTACGTTTCAATAAATAACCTTCCAACTGTTTAATTCCTTCAATACCTGTTGAGATAATGATCAAAAGACTTGTTCCCCCAAAAGCAACGACTTCTGAAAGACCGAATAAATCCTTAGCTACAATAGGTAAAATAGAAATAACACCTAGGAAGAGGGAACCGACTGTTGCGAGACGACGAAGAAGTTTTGACATATACTCTTCTGTCCCTTTACCAGGACGGACACCGTGGATATAAGCACCGCTCTTTTGCAAATTTTCTGCTGCCTTCTCTGGATTAATCTGTACAAATGTATAGAAGAATGTAAAGAGGATAATCAACAGAGCGTACAAAGCGATACCTGTAGGGGCTGTTGTAGATAGCAACTCCTGAGCACTACGTACCCAGGCCCAATCAAGACCAGATGCACTTACAAATTGTAAAATTGCCGCTGGTGCTGCTGTAATTGAGCTAGCAAAGATAACTGGAATAACTCCTGCAGGGTTAATCTTCAATGGAAGATAGGAACTTGACGGTGCTCCTTGTGCTACCTTAGTATACTGAATTGGTATCTTATATTCAGCTTGTTGAACATAAGTTGTAAAGTAAACAATCAATAAGACTGCTACAATTAAGATAGCAACAAAAATGAGGGATGAAGTCAAGCGACTGCTTGGTACATTGACAAAGTAGTCAACATAGATACCCTTGATCATATCAGGAATTGAAGCAACAATCCCCGCAAAGATAATCATGGAAACACCATTTCCATAACCCTTATCAGTAATTTGCTCTCCCAACCAAGTTACAATCATACTACCCGCTGTTAGTATTGCTCCAATCACAAGGAAAACTTGTGGTGTTAAAGGAACAGTCAAAAGTTTGGCTCCAGATAAAGCATTAAAACCAGCAGTAATTCCGATAGATTGCACGAATGCAAGAACAAGGGCAATATATCGCGTTGCCTGATTCAACTTTCTACGACCAACTTCCCCTTGTTTGCCCCACTCTACAAACTTCGGTAATAAATCCATTTGTAAGAGTTGGACAACGATAGAAGCAGTAATGTATGGACTAACACCAAGTGCAAAAACTGAAAAGTTTTTCATGGCATTACCAGACACCAAACTTAACATATTTAGAAAAGATAGACCACTCAAAGCATTCAAGCTATTGGCATTCACCCATGGAACCGTAATGCTAGTCCCGATACGGAAGACAAAGACGATAAAAATTGTAAAAAGAATTTTTGATCGAACTTGCTTGACTTTGAAGGCTTCTCTCAATAATTTAAAAAACATAGGTCACCTCTCTTAGATGACTTCTACTGAACCACCTTTAGCAGTGATAGCTTCTTCAGCTGATTTAGAGAATTTAGCTGCTTTTACAGACAATTTCTTAGTCAACTCACCGTTACCAAGAATTTTGATACCTGATTTTTCAGCTTTAACAATTCCTGATTCGATAAGAACAACTGGAGTTACTTCTGCACCATCTTCAAAGACGTTCAATTGGTCAAGGTTAACAATTGCGTATTCTTTAGCGTTGATGTTAGTGAATCCACGTTTTGGAAGACGACGGAACAATGGAGTTTGTCCACCTTCAAAACCAAGACGTACTCCGCCACCGCTACGAGCTTTTTGACCTTTTTGACCACGACCAGATGTTTTACCGTTACCTGATGAAGTACCACGACCAACACGGTTACGAGTTTTACGAGAACCTTCTGCAGGTTTCAATTCATGAAGTTTCATTATATATTTTCTCCTCTTTTGTAAAATGCTAGCGCCGATAAGAGAGAAAAGGTTGTCTCTCCTATCAACTCGCCTATACGTTTGTCATCAAAGATGACTATATCTAGTTTTAGGGGATGGTATACTGCACATCCCCTAAAATTTAATTAGTTTACTTCTTCAACTGTTACCAAGTGAGATACTGCAGTGATCATACCACGTACTGCTGGGTTATCTTCTTTAATAACAGAGCTGTTCAATTTGCCAAGTCCAAGTGCTACAACAGTTTTACGTTGTGATGGAATGCGTCCGATTGGAGACTTAGTCAAAGTAATTTTAATTTGAGCCATTTTATCCCCTTTCTTATGCCAAATCAGAAACTGAAATACCACGAAGGGCAGCAACTTCTTCAGCGCGTTTCAATTGTTTCAACCCTTCAACAGTTGCGCGAACAATGTTGATTGGAGTATTTGAGCCAAGAGATTTAGATGTAACATCAGCTACACCTGCCAACTCGATAACGGCACGAACAGCACCACCAGCGGCAACTCCAGAACCTTCTACAGCTGGTTTCAACAATACTTTAGCTCCACCGAATTCTGAAATAACTTCGTGTGGGATTGTTGTTCCAACCATAGGAACTTCGATCAAGTTTTTCTTAGCATCTTCTACTGCTTTGCGGATTGCTTCTGGAACTTCTTGAGCTTTACCAGTACCAAATCCTACGCGACCGTTGTGGTCACCAACGACTACAAGAGCTGCAAAACGAAGACGACGTCCACCTTTAACAACTTTAGTAACACGGTTAACAGCAACTACGCGTTCTTCTAATTCAACTGCATTGTCTTTAAATGCCATTTTCTAGTGTCCTCCTATTAGAATTTCAATCCGTTTTCACGAGCTGCATCAGCCAAAGCTTTCACACGTCCGTGATATAGATATCCACCGCGGTCGAACACCACTTCTGAAATACCTTTAGCGTTTGCACGTTCTGCAACGAGTTTACCGACAGCAACGGCTTGTTCAGTTTTTGTTCCTTTTGAAACTTCTTTGTCAAGAGTTGAAGCACTTGCGAGCGTTACACCCGCTACGTCATCAATAACTTGAGCGTAGATGCCTGTATTAGAACGGAATACGTTCAAACGTGGGCGATCAGCAGTTCCAGAGAGTTTTCCGCGAACGCGACGGTGGCGTTTTTGGCGGAGTTTGTTTTTATCTGGTTTAGAAATCACAGTTTTCACCTCTTTAGTTTTAAATCGTGTGCTATGCACAAAGTTGGAAATGATATTGGTGGCTGAAAATCAACCACTCAATATTATTTACCTGTTTTACCTTCTTTAAGACGAACATATTCGCCAACGTAACGGATACCTTTACCTTTGTAAGGTTCTGGTGAACGAAGGCTACGTACGTAAGCAGCTGTTTGACCAACTACTTCTTTTGAAATTCCGCTAACAACGATTGTTGTTGGGTTTGGAAGTTCAAAAGTAATTCCTTCTGGAGCTTCAACTTCGTCTGGATGTGATTTACCAACAGCCAAAACAAGTTTTGATCCTTGAAGTTGTGCACGGTAACCAACCCCACGCATTTCAAGTTGTTTCTTGAATCCTTCTGATACACCAATAACCATGTTGTTCAAAAGAGCACGAGTAGTTCCGTGGATAGTTTTCATTTCTTTTGAATCGTTTGGACGGTGAAGAGTTACTTCAGTACCTTCCACACGAATTTCAATATCTTTTGAGAACTCACGAGTAAGTTCTCCTTTAGGTCCTTTTACAGTTACAACGTTGTCATTGTTAGTGATTTCAACACCAGCAGGCAACACGATAACTTTATTACCAATACGTGACATGTTTTTATTCTCCTGTTAAATTGTCAGGCCAGAACGGCCAGTTTTCACGGGGTTAAATCGATTTCTCGATTTAAAGGAACATTTAGGTTTCAATTTCAAAGTGAATCTAAGCATCGTCTCGCAGGCATAACTTTGGGTTAGGCTAGAGACGATAACGAAGAGTCACAAAGAAATTGGGAGCTAAATATTACCAAACGTAAGCGATAACTTCTCCACCAACGTTCTTTTGGCGTGCTTCTTTATCAGTAAGCAAACCTTCAGAAGTTGAAAGGATAGCAATTCCAAGACCGTTAAGTACTTTTGGAAGGTCTTCACGTTTTTTGTAGACACGAAGTCCTGGTTTAGAAACACGTTTCAAGTTTGTGATAACTTTTTCACCGTTTGGTCCGTATTTAAGGAATACACGGATGATGCCTTGTTTGTCATCTTCGATGATTTCTACGTTCTTAACAAAACCTTCGCGTTTAAGGATTTCTGCAATCCCTTTTTTGATGTTTGATGCAGGTACTTCAAGTACTTCGTGTTTTGCTTGGTTAGCGTTACGAATACGAGTTAGGAAGTCTGCGATTGGGTCAGTCATAACCATTTTATTTTTCTCCTCTTACTAGTAGTTTGCAAGTTGCACTTGCTAGTTAATGATTGAGCTGGGCTCAGATAGTATTGACACATTCAAACAAGATAACTCTCATTTGAACACGAGCTACAACCTGGGCAAAAAAGATAGATTTGTCTTGGAGCATCGCTCCTGCACCAAATCTCCTATTTTTGCTATGGTTGTTACGCTCTTTGTATCATGATATTACCAAGATGCTTTTGTTACACCAGGGATTTGACCTTTATATGCCAATTCACGGAAGCAAACACGGCAAAGTTTAAACTTGCGGTAAACTGAGTGTGGACGTCCACAACGTTCACAGCGAGTGTATGCTTGAGTAGAGAACTTCGCTGGGCGTTTGTTCTTAGCAATCATAGATTTTTTAGCCATTAGTTATACCTCCTATATTATTTTGCAAAAGGCATTCCAAGGCCTGTAAGCAATGCACGTGACTCTTCGTCAGTGTTAGCAGTAGTTACGATAACGATGTCAAGACCACGAGTTTTGTCAACGTCATCAAAGTTGATTTCTGGGAAGATCAATTGTTCTTTCACACCAAGTGTGTAGTTTCCGCGTCCATCAAATGATTTTGTAGGAACACCGTGGAAGTCACGTACACGTGGAAGTGAAACTGAAACCAATTTGTCCAAGAATTCGTACATACGTTCACCACGAAGGGTAACTTTTGCACCGATCGCAACACCTTCACGAAGACGGAAGCCGGCGATTGATTTTTTAGCTTTAGTGATAAGTGGTTTTTGACCTGAGATAAGCGCCAATTCTTCAGCAGCTTTTTCAAGGCTTTTAGCGTTTGATACAGCTTCACCAACACCCATGTTCAAAACGATCTTATCTACTTTAGGCACAGCCATCACTGATGAGTAGTTGAATTGTTCTGTCAAAGCAGGAACTACTTCATTAAGATATTTTTCTTTTAAACGATTTGCCATTATACTTCTCCTTTCCTTCGTGATTAATCAAGCACTTCGCCTGATTTTTTGTTGTAGCGAACTTTTTTACCGTCTACAAATTTGTAACCAACACGACCAGCTACACCGTTTTTGTCCAAAACTTGAACGTTTGATACGTGGATAGCTGCTTCCTTCTCGATGATACCACCTTGAGGAAGTTCGTTAGTTGGACGTTGGTGTTTCTTAACGATGTTAACACCTTCAACGATAACTTTGTTTACTTTTGGAAGGGCAGTAAGGACAACAGCTTCTGTTCCCTTATCTTTACCAGCGATTACGCGAACTTTGTCGCCTTTTTTTACAAACATTTTTTTCTCCTTTTATTCTTACGCCCAATGGGCACCCTGGCTTAGCCAGGGGACTGTGTTTGTTTGTTTTTGCTCTGTGAAAATTAAAGTACTTCTGGAGCAAGTGACACGATCTTCATGAAGCCACCTTCACGCAATTCACGTGCAACTGGGCCAAAGATACGTGTTCCGCGAGGAGTTTTATCTTCACGGATGATAACTGCTGCATTTTCGTCAAATTTGATGTATGAACCATCAGCACGACGAGCACCTGATTTAGTACGAACGATAACTGCTTTAACAACGTCACCTTTTTTAACCGCACCACCAGGAGTAGCTTGTTTTACAGATGCCACAATAACATCACCGATGTTCGCAAATTTACGTTTAGAACCACCAAGAACTTTGATAGTCAAGATTTCGCGTGCACCGCTGTTGTCTGCGACTTTCAAACGAGTTTCAGTTTGAATCATTTCAGTTTTCTCCTTTCAGGTTTGATTAGATGATAACCGCTTCTTCAACGACTTCTACAAGACGGAAACGTTTTGTAGCTGAAAGCGGACGAGTTTCCATGATACGTACGATATCGCCTTCTTTGGCAACATTGTTTTCATCATGTGCTTTGTATTTTTTAGAGTAGTTAATACGTTTACCATAGACTGGGTGGTTACGTTTTGTTTCAACTACAACTGTGATTGTCTTGTCCATTTTGTCAGATACAACACGTCCAACAAGAACTTTACGATTATTGCGTTCCATTGAAATTTCTCCTTCCCTAGTCTATTATTTCGCTTCAGATTGAACTGTTTTGATACGAGCGATTTGTTTTTTAACTTCTTTCAAGCGAGCTGTTTGTTCTAATTGACCAGTAGCAGCTTGGAAACGAAGTTCAAACAATTCTTTTTTCAATTCGTTTTCGCGCTTCGCGAGTTCTTCTTGAGAAAGACCACGAAGTTCTTTAACAAATTCTTTTACTTCATTAAGTTTCATGCCTTCTCCTTATTCTGCTTCACGTTTTACGAATTTACATTTAACTGGCAATTTGTGGCTTGCAAGACGAAGCGCTTCGCGAGCGATCTCTTCAGATACACCAGCAACTTCAAACATTACTTTACCACGTTTAACTGGTGCTACCCAACCTTCAGGCGCCCCTTTACCAGATCCCATACGAACCCCGATAGCTTTAGCTGTGTATGATTTGTGTGGGAAGATTTTAATCCAAACTTTACCACCACGTTTCATGTAACGAGTCATGGCGATACGAGCAGCTTCGATTTGGCGGTTAGTGATCCAATGGCTAGTTGTAGCTTGAAGACCGTATTCACCGAATGCTACTTCTTTTCCACCTTTAGCTTCACCGCGCATTTTACCACGGAATTCACGACGGTGTTTAACACGTTTAGGTACTAACATTGGTTATTTACCTCCTTTAGTGTTTTTACGAGCTGGAAGAACTTCACCACGGTAGATCCATACTTTAACACCAAGTTTACCGTATGTAGTGTCTGCTTCTTCCCAAGCGTAATCGATATCTGCACGAAGTGTGTGAAGTGGAACAGTTCCTTCAGAGTATCCTTCAGCACGGGCGATATCTGCACCGTTCAAACGACCTGATACTTGAGTTTTGATTCCTTTAGCTCCAGCACGCATAGCACGTTGGATTGCTTGTTTTTGTGCACGACGGAAAGCAACACGTTGCTCCAATTGACGAGCAATTCCTTCACCAACAAGGTGAGCATCCAAATCAGGTTGTTTGATTTCGATGATGTTGATGTGTACTTGTTTTCCAGTCAATTTGTTAAGTTTAGCACGGAGTGCATCAACGTTAGCACCACCTTTACCGATAACCATACCTGGTTTAGCAGTGTGAAGTGAAACGTTAACTTTGTTTACTGCGCGTTCAATTTCAATAGTTGAAACAGCTGCGTCAGCAAGTTCTTTTTGAACGAATTTACGGATTGCAAGATCTTCATGAAGGTAATCCGCGTATTCTTTTTCAGCATACCATTTGGCATCCCAATCACGGATGATGCCGACACGCATACCAATTGGATGTACTTTTTGACCCACGATTTTACCTCCTTATTTTTCTGCAACAGCTACAGTGATGTGAGCTGTACGTTTGTTGATTGGTGAAGCTGAACCTTTCGCACGTGGACGGAAACGTTTCATAGTTGGTCCTTCGTTTGCGAATGCTTCAGATACTACCAAGTTAGCTTTATCCAAACCAAAGTTGTTTTCAGCGTTAGCTACAGCTGAGTTCAAAACTTTCAAGATGATTTCAGCAGCTTTGTTTGGAGTGAATGTCAAAATTGCGATTGCATCGGCTACGCTTTTACCACGGATGTTGTCAAGAACAAGACGTGATTTACGAGGTGAAACACGTACTGTGCGAGCCATTGCTTTAGCTGAAGTAATTTCTGCCATTTATGTTCTCCTTATTTTCTACGTGTCTTCTTGTCGTCTGCGGCGTGACCTTTGTAAGTACGAGTTGGTGCAAATTCACCAAGTTTGTGACCTACCATGTCTTCTTGGATGTAAACAGGTACGTGTTTACGTCCATCATAAACTGCGATAGTGTAACCAATGAAACTTGGGAAGATCGTTGAACGACGTGACCAAGTTTTGATAACTTTTTTCTTTTCGTCGTTAGCTTGAGCTTCAACTTTTTTCATCAAATGCTCATCGACGAAAGGTCCTTTTTTAAGACTGCGTCCCATTTTTATATTTTCTCCTTTAAATTTTGTACCACAGCGGCTTGCGCTCACAAGGAGCGCTACCGAGCTGGCGGAATTTCCTAGTTGCTTAAGCGACTAGTTTTAAATTATTTCTCGTTGCGACGACGAACGATAAGTTTGTCAGATTTCGCTTTCTTGTTACGAGTTTTAAGACCAAGAGCAGGTTTGCCCCATGGAGTAGATGGGGCTTTACGACCAACTGGTGCTTTACCTTCACCACCACCGTGTGGGTGATCGTTAGGGTTCATTACAGAACCACGAACTGTTGGGCGGATACCTTTCCAACGGCTACGTCCTGCTTTACCAAGGTTTACAAGTCCATGTTGTTCGTTTCCGACAACACCAACTGTAGCACGACAAGTTCCAAGAATCATACGAACTTCGCCTGATTGAAGACGAACAAGAACGTATTTACCTTCTTGTCCCAATACTTGAGCAGAAGCTCCAGCAGCACGAACCAATTCACCACCACGGCCTGGTTTCAACTCAATGTTGTGGACCAAAGTACCAACTGGGATGTTAGCAAGTGGAAGAGCGTTACCTACTTTGATATCTGCTTCAGGACCTGAAACGATACGTTGACCAACTTCAAGACCTTTTGGAGCGATGATGTATGCTTTCACACCGTCAGTGTAGTGTACAAGAGCGATGTTTGCAGAACGGTTTGGATCGTACTCGATAGTTTTAACAACTGCTTCAACGTTATCTTTGTTACGTTTAAAGTCAACCAAACGGTAGAAACGTTTGTGTCCACCACCTTGGTGACGAACTGTGATACGACCGTTGTTGTTACGACCAGCCTTGTTCTTCAAAGCAACAAGCAAAGTTTTTTCAGGTGTGCTTGTTGTGATTTCAGCGAAATCCAAAGAAGTCATATTACGGCGACCGTTTGTTGTTGGTTTATAAACACGAATTCCCACGATATTTCCTCCTTAGATTATTCAGCTTCAGCAGCAAACAACTCGATTGCTTTTGAATCAGCTGTAAGTGTGATGATAGCTTTTTTAGTTTTGTTAGTAAAACCAGTGTAACGTCCAACACGTTTAGCTTTAGGTTTTACGTTGATTGTGTTAACATTTGCAACTTTAACACCTTCGAAAGCAGCTTCAACAGCTTGCTTGATCAAAAGTTTGTGCGCACGAGTGTCAACTTCAAATACATATTTGCCTGCTTCAAGTTGAGCCATTGAGTTTTCAGTGATAACAGGTTTTTTGATAACATCATACAAATTCATTATGCAAGAACCTCCTCGATTTTAGAGATAGCTGCTTGAGTAACAAGAAGTTTGTCACTATTTGCGATGTCAAGAACACTTGCAGTTGTAGCAGTCGCAACTTTCACGTTTGGAAGGTTACGAGCTGAAAGAGCTGCGAATTCGTTTCCTTCTTCAAGAATAACAAGGACTTTAGAATCGATGCTCAAAGCTGCAAGAACTTTTGCAAATTCAGCAGTTTTTGGAGCTGTAAATTCAAGAGAATCAACGGCTACAAATTTGTTTTCAGCAACTTTTTCTGAGTAAACAGATTTTAGTGCAAGGCGACGAACTTTTTGAGGAAGTTTGTACGCATAGCTACGTGGAGTTGGTCCGAAGACGATTCCACCACCACGCCATTGTGGAGAGCGGATAGAACCTTGACGAGCACGTCCAGTTCCTTTTTGACGCCATGGTTTGCGTCCGCCACCTGAAACGGCTGAACGGTTTTTAATAGCGTGAGTTCCTTGACGAAGGCTAGCACGTTGGCTGATGATGACATCAAACACAACAGATTGGTTTGGTTCGATACCAAAGATTGCATCGTTAAGAACAACTTCGCCCGCTTGTTTACCAGTTTGGTCGAATAATGTTACATTTGCCATTTTGACTGTATTCCCCTTTCCTTATTATTTACCAGCTTTAACTGCTGATTTGATAGTGATAAGAGATTTCTTAGCACCTGGTACGTTACCTTTGATAAGGATAACGTTCTTTTCTGGAACAACTTGTACAACTTCAAGGTTTTGAATTGTTACACGGTCGCCACCCATACGTCCTGCAAGGTTTTTACCTTTGAATACGCGGTTAGGTGCAACAGGTCCCATAGAACCTGGACGACGGTGGTAACGAGAACCGTGAGCCATAGGTCCACGTGATTGTCCGTGGCGTTTGATAACACCTTGGAAACCTTTACCTTTAGAAGTACCAGTTACGTCAACAACATCTCCAGCTGCGAAAGTTTCAACTGTGATTTCAGCACCAACTTCCAAGCCTTCAACGTTTTTGAATTCACGAATGAAGCGCTTAGGAGCCGTGTTAGCTTTTGCTACATGTCCTTTAGCAGGTTTGTTGCTCAATACTTCGCGTTTGTCATCGAAACCAACTTGGATAGCGTTGTATCCGTCTGTTTCAACAGTTTTAACTTGAAGAACAACGTTTGGAGTTGCTTCAATAACTGTTACAGGGATCAATTCGCCAGCTTCAGTGAAGATTTGAGTCATTCCCACTTTTTTCCCTAAGATTCCTTTTGTCATGAGAAAATAGTTCCTTTTCTATATTTTTTATTCAAAAAGTTTTTAACGAGCGTTTTTTATGCTCAAGTTATCAAGCTTTAAATTAAAGTTTGATTTCTACGTTTACACCACTTGGAAGATCCAATTTCATCAAAGCGTCAACTGTTTTTTGAGTTGGGTTAACGATATCGATCAAACGTTTGTGTGTACGCATTTCAAATTGTTCGCGAGAGTCTTTGTATTTGTGAGTCGCACGAATGATTGTGTAGAGGCTACGCTCAGTTGGAAGTGGGATTGGACCCGCAACTTGTGCACCTGTACGAGTAGCTGATTCTACGATTTTTGCAGCCGCTGTGTCAAGCGTACGGTGTTCGTAAGCTTTCAAACGGATACGGATTTTTTTGTTTGCCATCTTTTTCTCCTTTTCGTCTATTTAAGATAATAGGCTAGCTCCACAAGAAAACCGACGCGCGTTGCGTGGCAATGCAACCGAGCGTGTCGCAACCTCTTGCATCAAAGCTAAAGCTGTAATTTACAGCACCATAATAGAATAACACAAAGCCCCTGCGATTGCAAGGGATTTGACAGGTTTTTTTAAATTTTTTAGATGAAACTGTTTTCTTATTCCATTTTAATAAATTTTCATATTTAAGTGCTAGATTATCTGTCTTTTCTTCTATATAATGTTAGTTTTAATTTGAAATTTATCATCTGATTGATCTACCAAGATATCAGCTCTTGTCTCGGTTTCTTTATAGTATTGTAGATACTGCTCTCGTCTCATCTGCTGACTAGCCAATATAAAGGATGCATCACGATTTCTCACAGTCGTATCTCGAGCTAGTCGCCTCTTTAATTCGGTCTCCTCATCTGTGTAGAAACAAATGGTTTTGTCAAAAAGTTCCTTGGGTAAAAAACCCACAGACATCCCTTCGACTATCAGAATTGGTTTTTCTCCAGATAAGATCTCACTAGCCTTCCAAGCTTCTTCTATTGTCAAGACATCCATACCCGCCTGCAGAGCAAGAATATCTCTTTGTAAACTTGCCAGCTCATGTGCTACCGGTAAACATGCTGTCACCTTTTGGTCTGGTGTCTCTTTAGGTACCACTAAGTGTCGTCCCGAAGTAATGTAGGGATCTGTCTCTAGTAAATTTACCTTTTGGGAATCAAGTTCTTGGTACAATTCTTGAGCAAAAGTTGATTTTCCTGAAGCTCCATGGCCGTAGATACCCAGTGTTTTTACTTTTCCCGTTTCTATCTCTGAGACCAGTTGTTCTATTAAGTCTTTTTTCTTCATTCTCTCTTCACCTGTTCATAGCTTTCTTTTCCATCGTTAAGCTTGTCCCAAATGACTACTTTTCCACTTTGGAGAGACTTTTGCACATCGATAATCCGTTGGTTGGAAGAGCCACGGAACTGAAGCATGAGATTACGCTTGCTTTTATCATAGCGACCATCTACCAGGATATCAATCAGGGATAAAAGTTCGAGTTTGTCAGGAGTTTCCAACATCATTTCTTCCCAAGTGTAGCCTGTCCAAGACCAGATGTCTTTTTCTGGCAATTCCTTTCGAATGCGTTTTACAAGGGGCAAAAGAATACCTGTATTGAGGAATGGCTCTCCTCCTAGCAAGGTCAATCCTTGAACATAGGGCTGTGCTAAGTCTGCCATAATCTGTTCTTCCAACTCTGGCGTATAAGGAATTCCTGCATTAAAGGACCAGGTCGCTACATTGTAACAGCCCTCACAGTGAAACATGCAGCCGGCTACATAGAGAGAATTGCGCACCCCTTCTCCATCCACAAAGTTAAAAGCCTTATAGTCAATGATACGCCCTTGACTAAGCTCCTCACTCTTCCACTCGCCTGGTTTTGGTGTATTCCATGTCATGCTTTCTACTCCAACTCTATCCAATAGCGCTCCGTTCCATTTCGAACATCCTCTAACTGCCCTCCATTAGCTAAGATAACAGCTCGGCTGGCAGGATTTTCTGTGCTACAAGTCACAAGCGCTCGTTTGATATTCTTTTCTTTAGCAATTTTTAGACCTTGATGGAGAGCTTCCTTGGCGTAGCCCTTGCCTCTTTCGGAAGGGCGGATAGAATAGCCAATATGGCCAGCATGATTCAGCAAGCCCTCATTTAGTCTCAGCCGTAGATTCAAAAAACCTAAAGCACGGCCTGATTCATCAAACAAAACGAACTGAATTGATGGAACGCGATTTTCCAGCAATCCTATTCCCATTTCTTTATTTCGGCCAGTTTCTAGCCAGTCCTCGTAAGAGAAATTCTCAATATCCCAAAATCCTCCATCGTGGGCTGATTGAGTCTGTTCAAACTCTGCCATCATGTTTAATACAGCTTCTTTATCTGCCAATGTCGGTCTGCGTAGTATCATCTTTACCTCCAACTAAGAGAAAAGCGAGAGCGGACTCTCACTTTTTCTTATTCTTATTTAAAAACTGCTCTCTAAGGCTAGCCACTCGGTCTTTTTTGCTGCTTCCACCTTTTGAATGTTTCTCGTGGAACCGTTGAACCAAGGCCTTGCCCTTATCGTCTAATTGATATTTTCCCATTCTATTTCTTTCTAACTTCTTACTTCATGTCCTGCTGTTTTGATGGTAGAACCGTTCATGTGTTTGACACGCGCAGCAATTTCCTTGTGGCGTCCATTAACCATCGGACGCGCTTGTGGATTACCAAGATAACCACAGGTCCGTTTAACAACATCTACTGTTTTAGGATCGTTATTTCCACAGTTAGGACAAGCAAATCCTCTCTCTGTCGGCTCAAAATCTCCTTCAAAATCACACTTGTAACAGCGGTCAATTGGAGTATTGGTTCCGAGATAACCTACACGGTCATAAGCATAATCCCAAACAGCTTCCAAGGCCTTTGGATTTTGTTGAAGAACTGGATACTCACAGTAGTGGATGAAGCCACCTGATGCACCCGTTTCTGGATAAACCTTTTCAAAATCTAGTTTTTCAAAAGGAGTTGGATTTTTACGCACATCATAATGGAAGGAATTTGTGTAGTATTCTTTATCAGTAATGTCTGGAATAGAGCCAAACTTCTCTGTATCCAAACGACAGAAGCGGTCTGTCAGACTTTCAGATGGTGTTGAATAAATAGAGAAGTGATAGCCATATTGGTCTGACCACTCTTCTACTCGATGTTTCATGTCTCGAATGATATCAAGGGTGAATTCTTTAGCTTCTGGATTGGTTTCCCAATTGTTACCAAAGAAGACTGTCGCTACTTCATAAAGTCCAATGTAGCCAAGCGAAACAGTAGCACGACGGTTCTTAAAGAGAACGTCAACACTTTCTTCCTTCCCAAGACGACGTCCGAAGGCACCGTATTGATAAAGAATTGGTGCATTAGCTGGAGTGGCTTCCTTGGTTCTTTCCACACGATAAACTAGAGCATCTTCAGCAATATTCATGCGCTCGTTGAAGATTTCCCAGAACTTGTTCAGGTCGCCTTCAGACTCGAGGGCAATACGAGGCAGATTTACCGTCACGACCCCTAGATTCATACGGCCAGAGTTAACTTCAACTCCATTTTCATCCTTCCATCCTTGAAGGAATGAACGACATCCCATCGGAACCTTGAAGGAACCTGTCAATTCGATAATCTTATCGTAAGACAAGACATCTGGGTACATGCGTTTAGTTGCGCATTCGAGCGCCAACTGCTTGATGTCGTAGTTAGGTGAACCTTCCTCCAAGTTAAGTCCTCTTTTAAGAGTGAAGATCAATTTAGGGAAGATAGCTGTACGGTGTTCTGATCCCAACCCCTTGATTCGAATGTTCAAGATAGCCTTTTGAATTTCACGTTCAAAACGACTGGTTCCTAATCCGAAACCAAGAGAAGTAAAGGGTGTTTGCCCATTTGAAGTGAAGAGAGTATTGATTTCATACTCTAGAGATTGCATGGCATCATAGATATCTTTTTGGGTTTTCTTCCAGGCGTACTCCTCACGCTTGTCAGGTAGTACCCATTCCTCTGCATCTTTGAGGTGTTTTTGGTAATTTTTTTCTGCATAAGGAGCCAAGACTTCATCGATACGGTCTGCTGAACAGCCTCCATACTGACTTGATGCAACGTTGGCGATGATTTGCGATATCTGAGCAGTCGCAGTCTGAATAGACTTAGGACTCTCTACCTCAGCATTCCCAATCTTAAAACCATTTTCCAACATGCCCTTGAAATCAATCAGACAGCAGTTGGTCATAGGCGTGTAGGGGCTGTAATCCAAATCGTGATAGTGGATATCCCCTTTTTGGTGGGCATTAGCCACATGCTTAGGAAGCATTTGAAGACCGATTGATTTCCCAACAATCCCCGCTGTCAAATCACGCTGGGTATTAAAAACATCACTATCTTTATTAGCATTCTCATTGACAACTGCCTGGTCTTTGTTGAGAAGTTTATGGATACTGAAGTTGATATCTGTTGCTTTTGAGCGCTCAAAATCCCTTTGAGTCCGATAGGTGATATACTCCTCAGCCAGAGCATATTCTTTAGCTTCCAACAATTCGTGCTCTACGATGTTTTGGATTTCGTAAATCTTAACTCCCTGTGGAAAGCGACTATGAATTTCTTTGACAATACGCTCAGTCAGAGCATTAAGGCGCTTTTCGACTAAGGGTGTCACATCCATAACCTTGTCTGCCGCCTTGTGGAGAGCCTTGTCAATCTTGTCCACATCAAATACAACACGTCTCCCATCTCGTTTCTCGACGAAGAGAGTTGGCAAAATTGTAATTTTTTCTTCTAGTGCAATCATATGCATGCTCTTTTCTAAAATGTTCTTTCTAAAAAGTATTATACCACTCTAAAAAGAAAAATCAATATCTTGTGTTAAAAAATAAAATTTTTTTAAAATTACACAAGATATTGATTGTTTTATTTTAATTTGTAAAGTTTAAAGTCTTTGAATTCACTTTGAACTGGTTGATATCTTTCTGCTAGAAGCTGTTCTACTTCCGTCCAGAGGGCTGTTTTTGTATTGACCACAATCACTTTAGGCTGGTTATCACGTAGATCATTTACCAGTTTGGTATGATTTTCAGATAAAACTGTATGTAATTTCGGTGTTAGTAACTGACTAGCTGCTAATCGTTCGCTGGCCTGATAAGCACTAGCCGAATTGTCCCATACATAAATGCTGTCTGTTGCTTGCGTTTGCCCCTTGACAATAGTTTCGATACGAGCGCGTTCTTGATATTGTTCCGAGTGAAGGACATAGCGCGCTACTAGAGGGGCCAAGAATAGGTAAGCAAGGGCCAAGATAGGCAGGTAAACATTTCCTTTGAGGAAGATTGCCCATACCGAAGGGGCTTCGCTATATCTTCTACTACGACTCACTCCCTCTGCATTATTGGCACGAATTCGAGTCAATAACAAAATGGACATGAAAGGAAGCAACTCAGCTAGACGACTTCCATGGATCGGTTCAGTAGAGAAAATTTCCAAGCCTAGTGATAGTACAAGAGCAAGCGCAGCAAATATAGATAGGACGTATTGCTTGCTTGGTTTAGACTGGAAAAAGCCTGCAAACACAAGGGTCAATCCTCCGAGACCGATTGCTAATAATCCATAAAAGAGGAGATTATCTAGCAGACCTGGGTTGGACATAAAATTCAAACTATCAATTGGATAGAGAATTTGACTAATAGCACTCCCGAAGCTCCCTTTATAAACTGTGTAGTAACCGATTGGATAAAAGAAGAGTGAAAATCCTAGACAAATCGCAAGAAATTGATAAAAGCCGCGAGCCCAGTAACCGCGTCCGATATTAAAGGCTAGTAAGGCTAAAAACAAGACAAGAGTATATAGAACTGTGACTAGAGGCGCCAAGAAGAAGGCAAGCGCCAAACTCATCCCGATACGCAAGAAACCTTTATCATGATTAGATTCTGCCAAATAGGTTGTGACGAAGTTTAGGGCGTAGAATAAAAATGGAAGGGCAAGAATTGTGGCATAGCCACCACCAAAGCTAAGACCTCCCGCAAGAAGGTAAAAAATCGTCAATACTTGTCGCGACTGCTCATCCTCTTTCGTCAAGTCATAGGTTGAACGGAAAAGAAAAATTCCAGCGCCCACCAAAGCAAGCCAATTAAAGGCCGCAAATAAAAGGCTACCTTTAGCTAGATACTGTAGGAAATAATAGAGGAGACCACTCGTTCCAAAATAGTCTGTGTAGATTTCTCCTCCTTGGTGCATAGCCCATCCAATATAGAAATCCTGAGCCTGCTCTGGATTGGTCAATCCTAGCATAAAAGGAAGAACTACAGATACAAGTACCGCTAAAGTGCTCCAAATTAGGATTTTAAACAATGGTAAGCGAGCAGATTGTCGTGTTTCAAACTCTTCTCGCTCCTCTCCTCCAGCTGAATTTTCTTGATTTCCAGTCCAAGTTGGAGTTGGTTCATCGTCTAATCTGCCATATACGTTCATTCATTCTCTCCTAGTTTTTGATTTGTTCTAGTATATCAAAAAGTCTAGTTCTTGTCAGCCTGCTGAGGGCATTTGTTCAGCTTTTTACAGAGATTAGCGAAGCGTTCAATCTCATAAAAACGGTGATAAGACACCTTTTTATAGGCGTCTAAAAAATTTTTTTCTTCTACTGTTATCATCTCTTCTCCTTTTCTCTTTATTCGAAAAAATAGAAGCAATCTATCAAAAAAACTGAATTCCCTAAAAGAGAATTCAGCATTTTGTTTTTAGTCAGCTTTCTTTTCTAAATTTTTTGAGATGCTTCGATTTTTACCTTCTAGATACACCATCAAAATGGAGATATCTGCTGGGTTTACTCCCGAAATACGGCTGGCTTGGCCGATGGTTTCTGGATTAATGAGCTTGAACTTCTGGCGAGCTTCTGTCGCGATAGAATCAATATCATCCCAGTCGATGTTAGCTGGAATGCGTTTTTCTTCCATGCGTTTCATCTTGGCAACCTGATCCATGGCTTTTGAGATGTAGCCTTCGTACTTGATTTCTGTTTCAATCAATTCAATAATCTTGTCATCTAACTCCTCAGCGGCAGGTCCGATGAAGGCAACCACATCTTGGTAAGAGACTTCTGGACGACGGAGGAACTCCTTGGCAGTGACTGCATCTGTCAATGGTTTGAATCCCATTGCTTCAACCTTAGCATTTGTTTCCTTGACTGGCTTGAGTTTGATGCTGTCTAAACGCTTCATTTCATTTTCAAATTGATTTTTCTTGATTTCAAAACGAGCCCAACGTTCATCATCTACAAGTCCAATCTCGCGTCCCATCTCCGTCAAACGCATATCGGCATTGTCATGACGGAGGATGAGACGGTACTCAGCACGACTGGTCAAGAGACGGTAGGGTTCAATGGTACCCTTTGTTACCAAGTCGTCAATCATCACTCCGATATAACCGTCGCTTCGTTTCAGAATCAACTCAGGCTTGCCTTGGATTTTCAGAGCCGCATTGATACCCGCGATAATCCCTTGACCAGCAGCCTCCTCATATCCAGATGTACCATTGGTCTGACCAGCTGTGAAAAGTCCTGAGATTTTCTTGGTTTCCAGAGTCGCACGCAATTGATGAGGCAAGACCATGTCGTACTCGATAGCATAACCAGTTCGCATCATCTCTGCATTTTCCAAACCTTTGATGGAATGTACCAAGTCACGTTGTACATCCTCAGGAAGGCTGGTTGAGAGACCTTGAACATATACTTCTTCTGTATTGCGCCCTTCTGGCTCAAGGAAGAGTTGGTGGCGTTCCTTGTCCGCAAAACGCACAATCTTGTCCTCAATCGACGGACAATAGCGAGGTCCCACTCCCTTGACCACGCCTGTAAACATAGGCGCGCGGTGGAGGTTATTCTGAATAATCTCATGGCTGGTACCATTGGTATAGGTCAACCAGCACGGTACTTGGTCTTTGACATAATCTTCATCACGTGAAGTGTAAGAGAAGTGATTTGGTGTTTCATCTCCTGGCTGGATCTCTGTCACATCATAGTTGATAGAAGAAGCCTTGACACGTGGAGGCGTTCCTGTCTTGAAACGACCGATTTCAAGTCCCAGTTCCTTGAGATTATCAGCAAGGTTAATAGAAGCCAGGCTGTGGTTAGGACCTGACGAGTACTTAAGGTCTCCGATGATGATTTCCCCACGGAGAGCCGTTCCTGTAGTTACAATAACAGCCTTTGCAGCATACTCTTGATGAGTCGCAGTACGCACACCAACTACCTTGCCATCTTCTACCAGAATCTCATCAATCATTGTCTGACGAAGGGTGAGATTTTCTTGATTTTCAACCGTTTTGCGCATTTCCTTAGAGTAAAGCTCCTTGTCAGCCTGCGCACGAAGAGCTCGAACTGCTGGACCTTTCCCAGTGTTAAGCATCTTCATCTGGATGTAAGTCTTGTCAATGGTCTTAGCCATTTCTCCACCGAGGGCATCCACTTCGCGCACGACAATCCCCTTGGCAGAGCCACCGATAGAGGGATTACATGGCATGAAAGCCAACATTTCAATGTTAATAGTCGCAAGCAAGACCTTGCAACCCATACGGCTAGCAGCTAGGGAAGCTTCCACCCCGGCATGCCCAGCACCGATTACAATAATATCGTATTCTTCCGTAAAATTATAAGTCATTTCTTAACCTTTCAAAAATTTCTCGCAAATAAGGAACTAACTTCTCCTCCTCTAGAGCTTGATCCATGGTAACCCATTTAAAGTGTGTATGCTCTTCAGGATCTAATCTGATAATTGGCTTCTCCCCAACCCACTCTGCTTTATAAACTAAGCGAGTAAAGACAGTATCCTTAGAGGTATCCAGTTGACTATCTTCGTGAAGAAGTTTGAGCGAACTGCTGTCTAGCCTAACTCCCGCTTCTTCAATACATTCTCTAAGAGCTCCATCTCGCGGAAGTTCACCCTTTTCAACCCCACCACCAGGAATATCCCAGTAAGTCGGATAAACGTTGGGTTGTCCTCTTTTAATTTCCGAACGCTGAATGAGTAAATAATCACCACCACTATGAACAAGTACATGGGCAATAAGCTTAACCATCATTTTCTCTCCTATTCGTTAAGATGGATGTGCCGTAATTGTCCGTCCCAATTTGGCAGGGCTGTTTTCAAAAAGGCTGGAACTAGCTGGAAATCCTCAAGTTTATCCAAGTCAATCCACTCACAGGGTTGCGTTTTCTCATCTTCTTGCATGGTTAACGGTGCATCTTCCAGCAAGTCCACTAAATAATGGAACTCGATGTTGTGATAATAAACGCCGTCTTCTTTAAAACGATTTTCAACCACGAAAGCTAGCTGCCCAGCTTGAGCTTTGACGCCCAATTCTTCCCTCACTTCGCGGACTACCGCTTCTTCCGTGCTTTCATTGACTTGAATAGCACCGCCGATGGTGTAATACTTGTCCTTGTCTTTAGTAACTAGAAGTTTGCGATTTTGGAGAATCAAAGCTGTCGCCCGAACACCAAAAACCGTACTACCCACTTTTGTCCGAAAGTCTTGTTGAGTCATTTTTGTCCTTTCCCTTAAACGACACAAAAACAGTCAAAACTCGTAAGAAGTGCAGGACAAAAAAGCCTGCAACATCCATGAGCTTTGACCATCATTTCTATTGCTTTTATTATTGTAGCAAATTGAGAAAATTTGTCAATCTAAATGTACTGACAAACCTTGCCATCACGGTAGGCATTGTCAATCAAGCCACCACCGAGACACTCTTCACCGTCGTAAAAGACAACTGCCTGTCCTGGTGTAATGGCGCGCTGAGGTTCTGCAAAGATGACCTCTGCCTTGTCTCCTTTGACATGGACGGTCACCTTAGAATCAGGCTGACGGTAGCGGAATTTAGCCGTGCATTCTAGCGTAAATTCCTCTGGCATATCACGAGTAAAGTGGACTTGACTAGCCTCTAAGCTTGTTGACATGAGCGAATCATGGTAGAATCCTTGGCCCACATAGAGGATATTTTGGCTCAAATCCTTTCCAACAACAAACCAAGGTGCATTGTCACCACCGTGTTGCCCACCGATACCGAGTCCCCCACGCTGACCAATCGTATAATACATAAGACCAGCATGCTCGCCCATATCGCGACCATCCACAGTCATCATGCGACCAGGCTGGGCTGGTAGGTAGTTGCTGAGAAATTCTTTAAAGTTCTTTTCTCCGATAAAGCAAATTCCTGTCGAGTCTTTCTTCTTAGCAGTCGCAAGGCCTGCTTCTTCTGCTAGTCTGCGAACTTCAGGTTTTTCCAAATGTCCCAAAGGGAACATAGTCTTTTGGAGTTGTTCTTGTGAAAGTTGGCTGAGGAAATAAGTCTGATCCTTGCCATTGTCCACGCCACGAAGCATGTGAACGATGCCATCCTCATCACGCGCCACTCGGGCATAATGCCCAGTCGCTACATAGTCTGCTCCCAAGGTCATCGCATAGTCCAAAAAGGCCTTAAACTTGATTTCCTTGTTACACATAACGTCTGGATTGGGCGTGCGTCCTGCTCTGTATTCCGCTAGGAAATACTCAAAAACGCGGTCCCAGTACTCTTTTTCAAAGTTGACAGAGTAGTAAGGAATGCCAAGTTGGTCTGCTACCGCAGCCACATCCTTGTAGTCTTCGGTCGCCGTACAGACGCCGTTTTCATCTGTGTCGTCCCAGTTCTTCATGAAGATACCGATCACATCGTAGCCCTGCTCCTTGAGCAAGAGAGCCGTCACCGACGAATCAACACCACCACTCATCCCCACGACAACACGTGTTTTAGAGTTATCACTCATGGTAGTTCTCCCATCTATTCGTTTATTCACGATTGAAGGTCGTGTGTGCTTCACGATTGAAGGTCGTTTGAGCAGTTTTCATTATAACATGCTTGGTTGGAGAAGACAAGGAAGAGGCTGACAAATCTGGCAACCTCTTGCATAAGACACTTTTTCATTCCAAACTATTCTTTATAGAAAAAATTCCTATAAATTCGAGCAATAGTTAAAATACATACAAATATGACTCCCAAAATAGATAATACTATTTTCACAAAATTCATTTCAGAGTCTATTACATAGATATGAAAAAGAGGGACTAGTCCTACACATATATACAATAGATAATTTATAAAGTTTATTTCACCAAATCCTGCAAAAAAATGTTTCATTTTAAATATCCCAATTTTACCTTTCGTCTTAATAATCCACTAACAACTCTATTGACTTCTCTTTTTTTTGAAAAATCTTGATAGCAAATTTACTCCACTTAATGCCACTAAAATTTCAATCGTCATAATTTCTCCAAGAGAAAAATATAAACTGACAAAGTTTCTGCTAAAATACTATACTCCCAGTAAATAGAGTGTCAGCAAAAATAAAACAACCGAAATTGGCAGAAAAGCAGCACGATTTGTTTTACAAAAAATAGAATAACAAAGACTACCTATCGAAAATGTCAGAATAACTTCAATAGTTATCTTTAAAACAGGGTAATATATATTTTTAATAAAAAGAATTAAAAGGATAAAAAATACCAATGAACAAAGAACGGATTTGATATAAAATTTTAAATGAGTCATAATTTATTTTTTAGATTCTACCTACTATAGATAAAATCACCTTTCTTATTTTCTTCTCATGATATCCACTTTAATTTCTATTTCTTATGATACAATATGTTTAATAGAATTCTATTTATTGTTAACTTTTTTCACGAAAAGGAGAAAATCATGCGCTATGATTTCGGGAAAGTATATAAAGAAATACGTGAGTCAAAAGGATTGACACAAGAAGAGGTCTGTGGAAATGTCCTTTCAAGAACCAGCCTTTCCAAGTTTGAAAGTGGCAAGGCAACTCCCAAATATGAAAACATGGAGTTTCTTCTCCGTCAAATCAATATGAGTTTTGAAGAGTTTGAATACATCTGCCATCTCTATAGACCGAGCCAGCGAACAGAAATCATGCAAACCTATCTCAATACAAGTTCCATCTTTGGTACCAGTAGTCTAGTCAATTTATTTGAAACATGCCAAGACTATCTCAAGGTCCATCACGATCTCCCTATAGAGGAAATCAGAGATATGTTGGAAGTTGTCATTTATATCCGTCAACATGGAACAGGACAACTTTCAATCCAAGTGGAACAAACGGTCAAAAAGCTTTGGGAAAAAATTGAAAAACAAGATACATGGTATGAAAGTGACCTAAAAATCCTCAACACCATCCTTTTCAGCTTTCCCATTGAACACCTCCATCTGATCACTGAACAAATCTTGCAGCGCTTGGAAGAATATAAAAACTATCGGCATTTATATGAATTACGAATGGCAATCCTACTCAATCTGTCCACCATTTACTTGTACAATCAAGATAAAAATACCTGTCAACAAATCTGCTACACCTTACTAGAGGATGCTAAGAAAAAGAAAAGATACGATATTTTGGCTATTGCCTATGTTCGAATAGGTATTTGTACTAGTAATGATCATCTGCTTCAAAAGGGCTTCTCCCTTCTGGAGTTAACTGATGAAACCTCCATGCTATCTCACCTCAAAAAGGAAGTAGAGACCTGTTATCAAGCAAAGGAAATATAAAAAAGCCGAGGAAATCCCTCGACTTTTGCATCTTATTCTGCTAGTTAGTTCTTAGTACCAACCGTTGTTAAGCCAGAAGTTCTTAGCAGCTGTCCATGAACCGTAACGTCCTGCAACGTAAGCATCTGCTACACGTTCTTGGTTTTCTGCTGAGTAGTCACCGTTCAAGTATGAATCTGTCAATTGGTAACGTCCGATGTAACGTCCGTTTGTAGCTGTGTAGCTACCGCCTGATTCTTTTTGAGCGATCCATTCTTTAGCTTCTGCTTCAGATCCGCTGACGGTTGAAGTTGATGCTGAAGTTTCTTCTGCTACAGTTACGCTTGCTGCTGGCGCTTCATAAGTTGTTGTTTCAGTAGCTGCAGGTGCTGCTACTGGAGCTTCTGCTGTCGCAGCTGAAGTAGTTGAAGTTGCTGGTGCTTCACCATCAATAACCAATACTTGGTCTACATAGATCAAATGAATATCTTTAATCTTATTTTTTTCTGCCAATTTTTCAACAGTTGTATTGTATTTTTCAGCGATTCCTGATAGAGTGTCACCTGATTTTACTGTGTAAGTTGTTGTTTCTTGTGCAAAAGCAAGTGATGGTGCAAGAAAAGCAAGCGCTGCTGCTACTCCTACAAGTCCTGTTTTAATTTTGTTAGTTGTTGATTTCATATTAAAAGATTCTCCTTCTTTCTTATATTTCCATCATACCCTACTATTATTACTGTTTCTTGACGGTTTTATGTAGAAATGTTACAAGACTATGTTTTATTTCACTTAAATAGCCTCTTTTTGTTACAAAAGGCTTGTTTTAGAGGCTTTATGGGGATTTTAGATATTTTATCATGGAATTGAGCGCTTGCATCTAATCTTTGATATAATAGAGGTAAGAATCTTTTTAAGGGGAAACAGATGCAATCACTTCGTTTTCAATCTGTCTTTGATATCATTGGACCAGTCATGATTGGTCCATCTAGTAGTCACACGGCAGGAGCTGTTCGTATCGGTAAAATCGTCTCTTCTATCTTTGACGATACTCCAACCGAGGTTGAGTTCCAGCTTTTTAATTCTTTTGCAAAAACCTATCGCGGGCATGGAACCGATTTAGCCCTTGTCGCTGGAATTCTGGGAATGGACACAGATGATCCAGAAATTCCAAATAGTTTAGAAATTGCTCACAAGCGTGGCATCAAAATTGTCTGGACTATCCAGAAAGACAGTAACGCCCCTCACCCAAACACTACGAAAATAACGGTTAAGAATGAGCACAAGACCATCAGTGTAACAGGAATTTCAATCGGGGGTGGTAATATCCAAGTGACAGAGCTCAATGGTTTTGCGGTATCCCTCAACATGAACACTCCTACCATCATCATCGTTCATCAGGATGTTCCAGGTATGATTGCTCACGTAACAGAGGCCCTCTCTCGCTTTGACATCAATATCGCTCAGATGAATGTAACCCGAGAAAAGGCTGGCGAAAAAGCCATTATGATTATCGAAGTTGATAGTCGCAACTGTGATGAATCTATCAAAGAGATTCGTAAAATTCCTCATTTGCATAATGTCAATTTCTTTCAATAGGAGAAAATATGTTTTACTCTATCAAAGAATTAGTCCAACAAGCCGAACTTGATTTTCAAGGCAATGTTGCTGAACTCATGATTAGAACTGAGTTTGAGCTAACCGGTCGTGAACGTGAAGAAGTTCTCCTTCTCATGGAGCGCAACCTTGAAGTCATGAAAGCTTCCGTTGAGCTTGGTCTTAGTGAAAAAAAATCTCGTAGCGGTTTGACAGGTGGAGATGCTGCCAAGCTTGACCACTACATCAAAAAAGGAAAGACCCTATCAGACTTCACTGTCTTGTCTGCCGCCCGTAACGCCATTGCCGTTAATGAGCACAATGCTAAGATGGGTCTTGTTTGTGCGACACCGACCGCAGGTAGCGCAGGTTGTCTTCCCGCAGTTCTCACATCTGCTATTCAAAAACTCAATCTAACTCATGAACAACAACTAGACTTCTTATTCGCTGCAGGTGCTTTTGGACTCGTAATTGCTAACAACGCTTCTATCTCGGGAGCCGAAGGTGGCTGCCAGGCCGAAGTCGGTTCAGCTTCAGCCATGAGTGCCGCTGCCCTAACTCTAGCTGCAGGCGGAACGCCTTATCAAGCGAGCCAGGCTATCGCCTTCGTTATCAAAAACATGCTCGGTCTCATTTGCGACCCAGTTGCAGGTTTGGTTGAAGTTCCTTGTGTCAAGCGGAATGCCATGGGAGCAAGCTTTGCCTTCATCGCGGCCGACATGGCTTTAGCTGGTATCGAATCGAAAATTCCAGTTGATGAGGTCATCGATGCCATGTATCAAGTAGGATCTAGCTTACCAACTGCCTTTCGTGAAACTGCTGAAGGGGGGCTCGCTGCCACACCTACAGGTCGTCGCCTTCAAAAAGAAATCTTCGGCGAATAATTTCATCATTTTGAGGAGAATCAATGTCATCTATATCTGCTATCTTTTTTGACTTAGATGGAACGCTAGTTGATAGTTCTATCGGTATCCATAATGGTTTCACCTATACCTTTGACCAACTTGGAGTTTCTAGTCCTGGTGCCAAAACCATTCGAGGTTTTATGGGGCCTCCACTAGAAACCAGCTTTGCTAGTTGTTTACCAGCTAAGCAGATAGAGCAGGCCATCCAGCTCTATCGTTCTTATTATAAGGAAAAGGGTGTTTACGAAGCCCAACTCTTTCCACATATCAAAGATTTACTCGTAGAACTAGCTGAACATTATCCTCTTTATATCACTACTACGAAGAATACACCAACCGCAGTTGACATGACTAGCAATTTTGGGATTGACCACTTCTTTGATGGCATTTATGGTTCAAGCCCTCAAGCCCTACACAAGGCTGATGTCATTCGTCAGGCTCTGGAAACTCATCATCTAGCGCCCGAAACAGTCGTTATTATCGGAGATACCAAGTTTGATATGATTGGTGCCCAAGAAACTGGCATTAAAAAATTAGCGGTTACTTGGGGATTTGGCGATGAAAAGGAGCTCATGACCTATCATCCTGATTGGATTGCTCACCAGCCAACAGACATTTTACAGCATCTACAATTAAAACGTTAAACAAAAGACTCCCAGCCTAAAAGTTAGGTTTGGGAGCTTTTTGTCTGATTTTAATGAGGAGAATGACATTCCCCGTACTCGTCCAATTATTCAAAAGGGGAAACTTCTTCGCTTTCAACTTCTTTAGGTCTATTGATTGTTACTATTTCTACTTCCTTACTTGGCATGGCTAGCAGAACTAATAGAGCAAAACGTCCGACCATTGGAACAAAGTGAAGGAAGATAAAGGCCCAGTGGAAACCTCCATCACGCAAACGTCGAATCTTTAACGCTAAAGTAGGCAACAAAAGGAGTAGAGCCAAAATGGCATAAATACTGACAACCAATATAACTAAAGTAAAGTTCAGAGAAGGACCTTGGTTTATTTCTTTATTGAAGATAAGGATATACAGGGGGAGGAACAAGATATGATTCATCAGCCAAACCCACCAATACTCTGGACGTGTTGAGCGTCCTACAAAATCTACATAACCTTTTAAAAAATTTATATAAGCCCTAAACAAGATATTTCTCCTTTTAACAACTGTATACTATAAAGCAGCCTCATTGTTCTAAAACACTCCCAAATCTATTTTAGATATGGGAGTGTTAGATATTTGCTTAACAATATAAAGAAAACTCTAAAACAGTTTCACTTGCAAAACCTAAACTTCTTAGTTTTTGTCTGATTCTTCGAATGGTGAAACTTCTACAACTTCTTCAGTTTCATTGATGGTCACTACTTCTACTTGTTTCGTTGGCATAGCTAACAAAACTAAAAGAGCAAGAGGTCCAACCATGGGAATAAAAATGATAAAGATTAGAGCCCAGTGGAAACCAGCATCACGTAGTCGACGAACTGTCAAAGCTAACATAGGTAATATTAGGGCTAGCCCGAAAATCATGTAGATAATAGCAATTCCACCCAAGGCCACTAGAGCAGCCTCATTTCTTGGATTTGCGAGCACCTTAAAATATGCTGAGTAAAAAGGGACAAGGAGGATCATATTTGTTAACCAAATCCACCAATACTCTGAGCGTGTTGAACGGCCTGTAAAATCTACATAACCTTTAAAGAAATTCTTATATGCGTTAATCATAAGTTACTCCCTATTTTTTTAATTCATACGAAATGAAAATGAAAGAGCAAATTAGAAAGTTCGTTATAAACCATATCTAAGTACAGTCAAACGATGCAGACCTCATTTACTTTGATTTTCAAATAGTATAAATTTAGTTTACCATAAATGTTCAACAATGACAAGTTTGTTCAAAAATTGGTAAAGGAGTAGCAGTTATCAAGAAAAGGTATAATTCCACTCACCTCTAACATGAAGCTAGGAATCATACCTTTTTACTTTTTTAATGAATGTGAGTTGTTTCGTTAGCAAAACCGATAATAGCTTGCTTCAACTCTGAACCTTGCAAGGCACGGAATTCTTCAATCTTTTGATTGATAACTTCAAGTGGCATGACATTAACCTTACCAACAAAAATCTTATCCATGACTTGATTATCAACTAATTCAGTAGATACCAACAACTCCTCATAGAGTTTCTCACCTGGACGAATCCCCACTTCTACAATCGGGATTTCATTTTCAGTACGTCCGCTGAGAAGAACCATTTTCTTGGCCAAATCATAAATCTTAACTGGTTTGCCCATATCAAGGATAAAGACCTCTCCATCTTTAGCATAAGCTCCTGCATGGATCACCAAACGGCTAGCTTCTGGAATGGTCATAAAGTAACGAGTCATACGGAAGTCTGTCACAGTCACTGGACCACCCTCTGCAATCTGACGCTCAAATACTGGAATCACACTACCACGGCTACCAAGAACATTTCCAAAACGAACCGCACAATAGGTAGACTGACTACGTTGGTTGAATCCTGTAACAATCAACTCTGCCACACGTTTGGTAGCTCCCATTACGTTTGGTGGATTAACGGCCTTATCGGTCGAAATCATAACCATCTTCGGTACCTTAGCGGCGTCAACTGCCTTGGCAACATTGTAAGTTCCGAGGATATTATTTTTAAAGGCTTCTTTTGGATTACGTTCCATCATCGGCACGTGCTTATGGGCAGCAGCGTGGTAAACAATGGCTGGTTGGTACTGCTCAAATACTTGAAGCAAGCGATCATAGTCTTGGATGTCTGCAATCACAGGAACATAGTCAATTCCTTGGAAGCTACGAATCAATTCATGATAGATCAGATAAATGGAGTTTTCCCCATGCCCCAAGAGAACCACGCGCTCTGGATTAAAGCGACTAACCTGACGGCAAATTTCAGAACCGATAGAACCTCCCGCACCTGTCACCAAGATGGTTTTTCCAGTAATTTCTGAGCCTAAGCGTGATTCATCTAGTTGAATTTCTTTACGTCCCAAAAGGTCAGTAATGTCAATTTTTTGGAAACCACCTACCTGAGGATGCAACCCTTGCACAACCGACTCAATCTTGGGCATCTTATAACACTTCAAGCCAAGTTGGTTACACATTTTCAAGATGCGCTCATATTCTGACGGATCAAGGGAAGGAATCGCAACGATAACTTTTTCAATCTGATGACGTTTAGAAAGTTCTGGTAACTGTTCATAAGATCCTAAGACTGGGATTCCTCCTAGTTTTTGACCTTTTTTCTTTTCATCATTGTCCAAAATACCCACTAACTCAAGGTCACTCGTAGGGTGTTGGTAGCTATTCATAAAGAGAGCTCCACCGTCTCCCGCACCAATCAAGAAGGTACGACGATGTTCCCCTTCTCCATCACCTTTTTTACGTCTAGAATAGATCAGCTGCCAAGTAATACGAGGGAACAAGATCAAGAAGGTGCTGAGTAGGATAAAGAGAACGATAAAACGCACAGAAAAAAGCGGCAAGAAGGCATAGCATAGGAGATAGGACAAGACACTGCTGATACTTACTCCAATGAATATCTTCATAAAGTCTGTGATTTTGCTATAACGACTAATGCTAGCATTGAGCCCCCAGAATCCAATCATGATTTGATAGAACAGGAAGGTCAAGCTAGTATAGATGACATAGTCCACAGGAGCTGGATTGATCAATCCATAAAACAAGATGTAAGAAACAATGATTGAGGAAATCATGCTGGCAGCATCAAAAATCCCCCAAAAGACTTGTTTTTGTTGTTTATTTAACACTTCAACCAGATCAATTACATAATCTGTCATTTTTTTATTCATGTGAATGGTATCCTCCTACACAAAATCACATTTTCTAGTTATTACAAGACATTTTTTTAAAACTGATGAGCTATTTGCTTTTTCTCAATAGTTTTAAAAATATAAACTGTCGTACAAAGCCTGGACATAGGGCAACGACAACTTGAATTAAAACACTTTTTAGATATTCGCCATAAGAAATCTGTCCACGCGCGTGCATTCTTTGACGTGCTTGGCGATAGAGTTTGAGATAGCGAAGACCACCGCGGCGTTCAAACATCCCCGCTCCCACGCGCACCTTACAAAGAATCTGGTCCACATTTCCAGTCCGAGCACCAGCGCTAATCATATTGAGCCAAAGCAGATCATCTTCCATATAAAGGCCATCTTCATAGTTGCCTGCCTTTAACACCATCTCTTTTTTGAACATAACCGTCATGTGATTGAAGGCACTTCTCATACGTTGGTAGGCAACGATATCCTCATGCTTAATCGGCACACGACGGTAAGACACAATCTCGTCTGGTTGGTCAATAAATTCTGCGATATGACCTCCCAGCAAGTCCAAATTTTCCTTTTCCATCAAGACAAACTGTTGTTCGAAACGGTCTTCGACAGCAATATCATCTGTATCCATACGAGCAATAACGTCATACTGGCACTGTAAGACGCCGTACTGAAGCGCTAACCCTAAGCCACGATTTTGCTCAAGTGGGCAACGTTTGATTGGAATACTTGACTGTGCTTCCAATTTTTCCAAAACTTGATAGAGTTCAGGTGTCAGCGGACCATCTTCGACGATTACCACTTCGCTAGGTTTGAGTGTTTGATGTAAGATGCTCTCTACTGCTTCTTCTAGAAAGGTAGGATTTTCTTTGATATAGACTGACATCAAGACACTAAATTTCCGATTTTCAGACACAGTTTTTCTCCAATGTATAGATTTTCTTCCACTATTTTATCACAAATTTCCAGACTTTCCTATTTTTATTTGAATCCCAGAAAAAAACTAGTAAATCTATCCTTCTTTTTCCCATGATTTCGCTGAGCTAAGTAACGGATTCTCTCTATCTTGACATCTCTTGGAAAAAAACTTAAAATAAGCTGTTATCAAAATCAGTTTATTGAGGTTCACATGAAAAAACGATCACTCTTTTTTATTCTAGGAATTGTCTTAATCGGAGCGGTCTTAAGAGCTCCTTTTACAGCCTTACCGACTATTTTAGGAGATATTGCTCAAGGTTTAGGAGTTGAGGTCAGCTCACTTGGTGTTTTGACCAGTCTCCCTCTTTTGATGTTTGCCCTCTTTTCCTCTTTTGCGACCCGTTTAGCTCAAAAGATTGGACTCGAGCACCTTTTTACCTACAGCCTTATCGTATTGACCATAGGTTCAGTGATTCGTATCTTCAATCTCCCATTGCTTTATCTGGGAACCCTACTCATCGGAGCAAGTGTCGCTATTTTTAACGTACTTCTTCCTAGCGCCATTCAGGCCAACTATCCACAAAAGATTAGTCTCCTGACGACGGTTTATGTGACTTCCATGGGAATCGCAACAGCTCTTGCTTCCTATCTCTCTGTTCCCATTACTCAGGCGACATCTTGGAAAGGCTTAATCCTCTGCCTATCCTTTGTCTGCCTACTCACTTTAGCTGTCTGGTTCCCCAATCATCGTCACAATCATTTTCTAGAAGGACATGAGAAAAAACAAAAGAAAGAGAACATTCTAAAAGACAAGAAAGTTTGGGCTATTATTGTATTCGGTGGACTCCAATCCCTACTCTTTTATACCAGTATGACCTGGTTACCAACCATGGCCATCAGTGCTGGACTATCTCATACGGACGCTGGTCTTCTGGCTTCTATCTTTTCACTGATTAGTATCCCCTTCTCGATGACAATTCCAAGTTTAACAACTCGTTTGTCCAATCGTCACCGTCAAATCATGCTGACAGTCATCTCTCTCGCTGGAATGCTTGGAATTGCTATGCTCCTATACCCGAGCAAGAGTTTCCTTTACTGGTTAGTAGCGCATCTCTTGATTGGTACTGCCTGTAGCGCTCTTTTCCCTTATCTCATGGTTTGCTTCTCCATCAAAACCAGCTCTCCTGAAAAGACGGCTCAATTATCTGGACTTGCCCAGACCGGTGGTTACATTCTAGCGGCCTTTGGACCAACTCTCTTTGGTTACAGTTTTAACATGTTCCAGTCTTGGGTTCCAGCGGTACTGATTCTTCTAGTAATTGATATCATCATGACAATCTCCCTCTTTATGGTGGATAAAACTGAGAAAATCCTCTAAAAAGGTTTTTAGAATTTACTACAAATAAATACACTTTGAAAGCCAGACTGAGTCTGGTTTTTTTGTATGAGTATATATTTAAAAAGCATCATACATATACTAGGAGAAAAATGTAGTTTTTGATATAATAAAATATATAGAAACTAATTATGAAAAGATATATTAGTTTAACTACCAATATTTACTGTTAAAGCGAGGGACATAGTATGGATGAACAGAAAAACAATTTTGAACAGAGCATAGCAGAATTAGATAAGTTTCTTGACTTATCAGCTAAGGAAATAGATAAAGATACCTGCGAAGATCTAGCTGAAAAGGCAAGAATTATTTATGAGCAATACCCTAAATTAGAAGACATTGCGTTGCGGTATGCTAAGGTCTTAGTCAGGCTATCGACTAAACAGACGAAAGCTGAAGAAGTTACTGAAACTATTCAGAAAATTAATGATATTTACAAAAAATTCAATGAGCCCCAAGATATTGC
>NZ_JUOS01000184.1 GCF_001075875.1 Streptococcus oralis | reverse complement strand
CTAAAAAAGAAAATCCAAGATATTGAAGAGTCGATGCAAACCGGCTTACTAGGGTTTGTTAACAAGAGGTCAAAAAATAGGTTCGGCTAATAGCGAGTTTTCGGCTGAGCCATGAGGCAGAAAGCCGAAAATGAGCGTAGATGCGGACGGACCATTTTTGACCGATAGGGTGTGTAGTAACACCACCCTCTGCAAGTTAGGTGTACCATCGAAAGAATTCAGTATT
>NZ_JUOS01000183.1 GCF_001075875.1 Streptococcus oralis | reverse complement strand
CTAAAAAAGAAAATCCAAGATATTGAAGAGTCGATGCAAACCGGCTTACTAGGGTTTGTTCAGAAGAGGTCAAAAAATAGGTTCGGCTAATAGCGAATTTTCGGCTGAGCCATGAGGCAGAAAGCCGAAAACGAGCGTAGATGCGGACGGACCATTTTTGACCGAAAGGGTGTGTAGTAACACCACCCTCTGCAAGTTAGGTGTACCATCGAAAGAATTCAGTATT
>NZ_JUOS01000182.1 GCF_001075875.1 Streptococcus oralis | reverse complement strand
TTCAGCTTCAGCATCAACAAGTGCAGTAGCCTCAGCATCAGCATCAACAAGTGCGGTAGCTTCAGCATCAGCATCAACAAGTGCAGTGGCTTCAGCATCAGCATCAACTAGCGCGGTCGCTTCAGCTTCAGCATCAACCAGCGCAGTAGCAAGTGCTTCAGCATCGACAAGTGCAGTCGCAAGTGCATCAGCATCAACAAGCGCGATCGCTTCAGCTTCAGCCTCAACAAGTGCAGTAGCTTCAGCCTCAGCGTCAACAAGTGCAGTAGCAAGTGCCTCAGCATCAACTAGCGCGGTAGCATCAGCTTCAGCATCGACTAGCGCAGTAGCAAGTGCTTCTATGGTTCACTCTACTTCAACTAATCAGTCTTCTCAAACTACTACAAGTAAGACACAAGAACGTAAACAGTTACCAAATACTGGAACGTCAGCCTCAGTTTCTTCAGCTCTTCTAGGAGCTATGGTAGGGCTAACAGGTCTAGGTTTAGTAGCGAAACGTCGTAAACGAGATGAAGAATAAGTTTTTTATCTATTCTAATAGTTGATTATTCTGATCAAAAAACCTGAAAGTTCAAACTTTCAGGTTTTTGTCTTGTAAAATAAAAAAGTTAGGAATCAGAGAACCTCTCTGATTTCAGAGTGTTCAAGAATTACTCTGTTATGATAGTGCAATTGTTGCTTTTCCTGCGAAATATGAATGGTAGAACTCTTTTAATGATGATACGAATCAAGTTTGCATTTCCATAGTGCGTCACTATTGAAAATTGAGTTCTGATAATACTGGTTTGTGAATTTCTATTCTAACAGTGCCTTCAGTCTAAAACGGGTGATTAATAGTAATGTTTGTATCAATTTCGTTACATCTATATAGTTTTCCTTCTTTTTTTTAATCGGAGTTTTATCGATTATTTTAGACCTACCTCTTCTGCTCTCATTATTTCTCACTAAATAATTGACTACTGCCTATCTTGTAATTTACCAGCCAAGTTGGGAATAATTTTCTAAGATTATTCAAATTGAGGAAAAAGCCTATTTTAGTTTTTTTCTGTTATTAGAGAAAATAAAAAACTTATAAATAGCATTACACTAGATTTTCTAAGGTTTTTTTCTATTTATGTTATGGATGAGACTTGTTTACATTCTGATAACCTTTATAGAGGTATTTTAGTTTGCCACCTTTTTTGAAATTAGAAACTTTAACTTATTTTCCTGTATTTCTAATTTTTGAGAGAAGGGTTAAAGACGAGTGTGGTCTTATCTTTGAATTTTGTCTATTTAAATATTATAGACACTTTGTAGCTATTTCTTTTTGTTAGCAAAGTTTGGATGTTGTTAGATAAAAAACGAACTTTAAGTCTGTTGACATTAGATAATATGGGTAAAAAGTTCTAAAAACTGGTATTTATTTTATTCAAATCCTTGGACAAGGTTATATAAAATGTGTTATAATAAAGTGTTTTAAAGAACGGATTTTATCAAAATTGTCAAAGAAAATAACATCGGTTAACATATTTATCTAAAATAACCGAACGAAACACTGCTTTATTCTCTTGAATGTTTTGAATTTTTGTTTTTTAAAAAAACGAACTTAAGGAGGAAAAACATGTTTTTTAGACGTCAAGAAGGACGATACAGAGAAACTGATCGTGTGACTCGATATAAGCTAATTAAGTCGGGGAAACACTGGTTGCGTGCCTCAACGTCTCTATTCGGTCTGTTTAAAGTTCTTCGTGGTGGTATTGATACAACTCAAGTAACAACGGAAGTTGTAGAGGATCGTGTGTCAACTTCTATTACTGGCTTAGATATCTTGAAGGGGATAGCGGCAGCAGGGACGATTGTTGGTGGAGGAATTGTGACTCAATCGCATGTCTATGCTAATGAGCAAACAGCGGTTGAGAAAACGATTGAGGGAACGGATACCCTTGTTACTTCAGATCAGGCTGTTTTAGGTACCGTCAATAAAGACAGTGAGCAACAAGCTTCTGTTTCAGCATCAACTTCTATCAGTGAGAGTGCTTCTACATCAGC
>NZ_JUOS01000181.1 GCF_001075875.1 Streptococcus oralis | reverse complement strand
GGTTTGTAAGTTACAGTTTCTTCAAGATTTTCTTGAGTGACTGTCTTAGAAGCAACACTTGCTTTATCCGCATAGTATCCAGTAACACCTGGCGTTGGAACTGCATCATAGTTAGTCTTATTAGTTGTCCATGCTTCATCAGGGTTAAGAACTTTACCTGTAACTTTATCAAGTTTTAAGGTACGTGTCCATTGTGCATTTTGAACATTGTCTGCTGGTGTTTGACTACCTGCACCTACATAATGAACAGTTGACGTTACATCTTTCTTCCATTGATCTTCCGCAGGGTATTTAGGACTGTTTGGATCATTTGGATTGATTGGATCTGTTGGATTATGTGGATCGTTTGGTCCAACTGGTGTTTCACCATGTTTCAAGGTTACTGTCCATGTTTGATCGACTGAAGCATCGTTATCGAAGTGGGCACCTGTTGGGAACTCATCGCTAACGAGAACGTAACCACGATCTTCATAATACTTGATCTTGTCCGCAGTTGAGTAATTAATTGCCTCACCTGATTTACCACCGACTTGATCATTGGCAAGGGTTTGACCAGTTGTTTGATCAACGTACTTGATCACTGCTTTTTGTTCTGCCTTACGGTAGACAACTGGGGTATCAGCTCCTGGGTTAGATGGTGTTACATTTGGAATGTCTGTCACATAACCTGGGATGACTGGTGTTGGTGTTACACCACCCTTAGTTGGATCGTTTGGATCATTCGTATATTGTGGAGTTGGTGCACTTGGAATTTTGTTTCCTTCTGGATCAACTGGAATGATCTTACCA
>NZ_JUOS01000180.1 GCF_001075875.1 Streptococcus oralis | reverse complement strand
CTGTACTTGAGTACGGCAAGGCGACGTTGACGAGGTTTGAATTTGATTTTCGAAGAGTATTATCCTTCCATATAGGCTCGTAATTCCTCTCCTGTGAGGCCAGCATTGATAGCAATGAGGAGTTTAAGACGAGCCTTTTGAGCATTGAGCTCTTTGACAAAGAAGACACCAGCCTTTTGTAGACAAACGCCACCGCCTTCATAGGCATAAACAGGTTCAGCAACCCCGTTAAAACAACGAGAAACCAAGGCGATTGGGAGTCCTTCTTGGATAAGGGCGTTCAATTTTTGTGATGTTTCCTTGGGAACATTTCCAGCACCAAAGGCCTGGATAATAAGACCATCTAGCTGGTCAACAGGAAGCAAATCAAGGAGTTCTTCTGTCATACCAGCATAGACAGGGATAATAGGGACCAAGCCCTGGATTCTATCAAGGTCAAAACGAACACGAGGTTCAGCTGTTTTGAAGTAGAGAATCTCGTGTTTCATGATGAGCCCAAGAGGGCCGTGGGTCGGCGTTTGAAAGGTACTAACATTTGTCGTGTGCGTCTTGGTCACATACTTAGCAGCGTGGATTTCATCATTCATCACGACCAAGACACCCTTATCAGAAGCCTTATCGTCACTCGCTACGCGTAGGGCACTGAGATAATTGTAGACACCATCGCTCCCGAGTTCGTTGGAACTACGCATGGCCCCTGTTAGTACGATCGGTTTGTGAGGAACCTCCATGGTATCGAGGAAATAGGCAGTTTCCTCCAAGGTATCTGTCCCATGTGTAATCACGAAACCGTCATAATGATCAGCCTCCTCTTTGATTTTTTGATAGAGGGCCAGCATATGCTTGGGTTTAATATGGGGACTTGGCAGATTAAAAAAGTCGAGTGCGTGGACTTCAACTCCTCCAAGTGGATTGGATACATGATTCATAGGGTTTTCTTGGCTAGTTACAACAGCGCCAGAGTCATCGGCTTGCATGGAAATAGTACCACCCGTATGTAAAACAAGGATTTTCTTAGGCATGATTTACTCACTCTTTCTGAAATGTGGTATAATCATTGTATCACAAAAGGGGAGAATGAGGTAGGATGGAAGTCAAAGCTGTTTTTTTTGATATCGATGGAACACTAGTCAACGATCGCAAGAGTGTTTTGAAATCCACTAAGGACGCGATTAAGATTGTGAAGGACCAGGGGGTGCTTGTTGGAGTAGCGACAGGGCGAGGACCTTTTTTTGTTAAGGATTTAATGGAAGATTTAGATCTGGATTTTGCCGTAACCTATAACGGCCAATATATCTTTAATAAAAACAGAGTCTTGTTTACAAGTCCTCTTTCCAAGTCTCATTTACGGCAGTTGATCACCTATGCCAAAAAAGAGGGCAAGGAGATTGCTCTAGGGACCAAGGATGCCATGCTGGGTTCGAAAATCATGTCTTTTGGCCTAGGTTCTTTTTCTCAAAGGGTGAGTCGTTTTGTCCCCTCTATGTTGACTCGTACAGTTAGTCATTCCTTTAATCGAATGGTGAGTAAGATTGTTCCTCAGAAGGAAGAAGACTTGCTTCACTTGATGAATCAGCCCATTTATCAAGTTTTGATGCTAATGACGCCAGAAGAATCTGAGAAAGCAGCAGCTGATTTTAAAGACTTGAAATTAACTCGTAGTAATCCTTTTGCAGCCGATGTCATCAATCAAGGAAATTCCAAGTTAGAGGGCATTCGCCGAGTTGGAAAAGAGTATGGTTTTGATCTCAATCAAGTCATGGCCTTTGGTGACTCGGACAATGACTTAGAGATGCTGGCGGGTGTTGGGATGTCAGTCGCTATGGGCAATGGTAGTAGCAGTGTCAAGGAAGTGGCGAAGCATATCACAACCAGCAACCAGCAAGATGGGATTCACAAGGCCTTGGAACACTTTGGTGTTTTGGCTTCAGAGAAAGTCTTTGTCAGCCGTGACTATCATTTCAATAAGGTCAAGACCTTCCACCACATGATGGATGAACGAACTCAAGAGGAGCCCCAAGCTTGGGATTTAGAAGGTGCCACCCATAGAGCAGGATTTAAGATAGAAGAACTGGTCGAGTTTGTTCGAGCTGCTAGCTCTTCTGAAGAAGATTTCGAACGGGCAGTTGGACAGTTACACCAAGCGCTGGATAAAGCAGCAGAGAAAGTTGCTAAGAAAACACCTGCTAAGCAAGATTTGGTAGGGCAAGTAGATGCCTTAATTGATACCTTGTATTTCACCTATGGTAGCTTTGTTTTGATGGGAGTGGATCCAGAACGGATTTTTGATATTGTCCATCAAGCCAATATGGGTAAAATGTTTCCCGATGGAAAAGCTCATTTTGACCCAGTTACTCATAAAATCCTAAAACCAGATGACTGGGAGGAGAGATATGCTCCAGAACCAGCCATTAAAAAGGAGATTGAGCGTCAGATAAAGGCCTATGAACGCCACAAGGAAAGAGCCGATAGAAAAGGAAGCCTTGAATGATGTTTTGATTTCCTGGCTTCAACTACTGCATCAGCAATTTATGAAAAAAATAAGGTTAGGAGAAAAATCCCAACCTCATTTTTTTTATTACAAAGTTTTGTCCTTATCTCTAACGACGAGAAGGTCAACGCTGGTATGGCGTAGGATATATTCTGATGAAGAACCAACTAGCAGGCGCTCGAAAGCATTGAGCCCTGTTGCTCCAACCAAAATCAAATCAACCTTTTCTTTGTCAGGAATTGTTTTAGCTAAGAGAGTTTTAGGGTTACCCATCTCAATAACAACTTTTATGTCTGTGAGACCAGCATCTCTTGCACGCTTTTCATATTCTGCCATCAAATCGTTGGCCTCTACTTGCAATTCTTCGTAAACTTCGGCATCAAATGTTGAAATGCTTTGAAGAGCACGTGTGTCAATGACATGAGCAATAGTTAGTTTTGCTTGGTTACGCAGGGCTGAATGAACTCCTTTGATGAAAGCCAAGTCAGCTTCCTTAGAACCGTCAACTGCTACCATGATATTTTCATAACGTTGTGTCATAGCAAAAACCTCCTCATTCTTATTACCTTCATTGTAATCCTTTTCACTAAAAAAGTAAAGTAAAAAACGATAGGAAAGATAGGTGCTTTTTGACTTTGACTTGGAGTTTGTTATAATAAAAATAGAAAAGCTAAGAGGAAAAGATATGACAAAAATCGCAGTATTATCAGATATACATGGCAATACAACAGCCTTAGAGGCTGTTCTGGCGGATGCCCAGAAGGCGGGGGTTGATGAGTATTGGCTCTTAGGAGATATCCTCATGCCTGGAACAGGACGAAAAAATATTCTCCAGAGATTGGACACTTTACCCATTACTCTTAGAGTTCTGGGAAATTGGGAAGATAGTCTTTGGCGAGCCTGTCATCGCAAGTTAGATGAAAGCAGACCGAGCCATCGCTACCTCTTGCGCCAGTGTCAGTATATTATGGAAGAAATTAGTAGCCAGGAGATTGAGGCACTGCAAGACTATCCCTTGCGAGTGCACCGTCAGTTTGGAGATCTGAAGCTAGGGATTAGCCATCATTTGCCTGATAAAAACTGGGGACGAGAATTGATTCATATGGGAAAGCAAGAGGATTTTGATCGTCTTGTCACCAATCCAGATTGCGATATTGCCATTTATGGTCATATCCATCAGCAGTTTCTTCGCTATGGTAGTGGTGGCCAGCTTATCCTGAATCCAGGTTCGATTGGGCAACCCTTCTTTTTATCTGGGAATTTACGCAAAGACTTGCGGGCCCAATACATGATCTTAGAATTTGACGAAAAAGGTTTAAAAGATGCTGATTTTCGTCGTGTCGATTATGATATTGAGGCAGAATTACAGCTAGCCAAAGACTTACAATTACCCTACTACCAAGTTTATTATGAAAGCTTAGTTAATGGGATTCACCATACCCACAATCAGGACTTGTTGCACGAAATCGCTCAGAGTCAAGGACATGATGTTGAATTGAACGACTGGCTTAGTGGTAACTCTTGACATTACAACTAGAAGAGATATAATAAACTTAAGAGAAGAAGGAACTAAATCTGACGAAAAAAGGAGAAGAGGATGAAAATTTCAAGTCGATTTACCATTGCAACTCACATGTTGATTATTATTGCCCTAAAAGGGAAGGAAAGCAAGGTGACTAGCGATTTTCTAGCTAGTAGTGTTGGAGTCAATCCAGTTATTATCCGTAAAACATTGTCCCAACTGAAAAAGGCAGAATTGATCTCAGTTGCGCGTGGAACTGGAGGGGCAGAGATTATCAAAAATCTTGAGGATATCAGTCTTTTGGATATTTATCAAGCGGTCGAATGCCTTGGAAAAACTGGACAACTCTTTAGTTTTCATGACAATCCCAATCCAGCCTGTCCAGTAGGAGCTAACATCCATGGGGTTTTAGATGAGAAATTACAAAAGATTCAGCTAGCCATGGAGCAGGAGCTGAGCCAAACCAGTCTTGCTCAAGTGGTGGCAGATGCAGAGAGTAGGATAGAAGGATAAGAGGACCTTAGATCCTCTTTTTTTTTATGTGGATAATTATGATAAAATAGAATCATTATAGGAGGAAGAAATGTATCTTGTTGTAGGAATTGTATTAGCCTTTATACTGTCATTCTGGAAGGATAATAGAAGTTTGTGGAATCCAGTACTATTCTTATTATCCCTCACTTCAAGTTATTTTTATCTATCCTACCTTTTTTATAAAAACGGTTATGAGAATGTTCAGCTTGCTTTCTATGGAGTAGCCTTTGTTTTACTCCCCTTGTTGCTTTTTCTAAGTGGTATCTTTTTAATCTATAATGGTGTTATCCTGCTGAAGCGAGAGGGACGTTCAAAGGCCAATTATATCTCCATGCTTCTTGGAATAGTCATTTTGCTATTTTTTGCCTTGATTTCATTTCGATTGGGAGGTCAAAATGAATTATTTTACACCAATCACTTTCTAAACATTTTATTTGTATTCATTTTCTACTCTTATTTTATTTTTGGCTTTGCCTTTGTGGGCTTTATGTTGTACTCTATCTTGTATCTCTTTATTCCCAAGAAGAAGCATTATGATTTTATTATCATTCATGGTGCAGGTTTACTAGGTGGAGAAAGGGTAACACCTTTGCTAAAGAGGAGAATTGATAAGGCAGTAGAAGCTTACCACAAGTCTAAGAATCCTCATATCAAAATCATAGCCAGCGGTGGACAAGGGGCGGACGAAAAGATTTCTGAGGCCCAAGCGATTACAAACTATCTGCTTACGGAGACAGATGTCCCCCGTGATGCGATTATCCTGGAGGACCAATCAAGAACGACCTATGAGAATCTTCTTTATTCCAAAGAGATTGGCGAGAAACTGGTGGCAAGCCCCCAATTTCTTTTTGTGACCAATGATTATCATGTTTTTAGAACAAGTACCTATGCTCGTAAGCTAAAAATGAAAGGTGATGGTCTAGGTTGTCGGACAGCGGGCTATTACATTCCATCAGCCTTTATCCGTGAATTTGTAGCTCTATGTGTGAAATTGAAGTGGCTCTTTATATTTTTCTATGGATTATTATTATTCCCTGCCCTTCTGTTATCCTATAAGGGAATTCTTTGGTAGGATAAAAGAATAAACAAAAAAGCTAGTTTTCTGGTATTCAGAATTCTAGCTTTTTCGTTTTGTATAGTTAAGCTGAGTGCTCATATAGAAATAAAACTGTAAATGATTGATCTTTCAAAAGAAGGTGATTTTAAAGATCACCAAGCGAGATGGTGTTCAGTTCGCTAATAACTTGAAGCTGGGGCATACGTCCAATATTGATTAGTTTTGGATGCTTTAAACCTTCGACATCAAAGTTGGTTAAAATGGCATCATATCCAGCCTCCATAATCTCATCAACATTCAATGTAGCCTTGTCCCATGTTTCAAACTGGATATTTTTAGAAGTGTAGTATTTATAGAGAGAGATGAGAGCGTGAGGATGAGCAAAGTCAAACTCACTCAACACAAGGACACGGACCTTATTCTGAGATTCTAACAGTTGTTCCATCAAATCTGAAGCGTGAGTCAAGAGAGTGTAAACCAGATGGACGACAGCGTGCGCCAGTTCTTTTTGTCCCAAGCTAGACTTATAACGCATCATTTCGAAAACAGCCGCTTCGTAAAATTCAGGGAAGAATTTCTGGATTTTTTTGAGCGTATAGGATTTATTATGAGAAATGATGGATTCTGAGTTGATTTCTTGACGTTCAAGAAGAGCGGTATTGTGTAGGTGCCAGACTAGCTCGTCTGTATTTGTAAAGTGAATTCCAAATTCACGAGTCAAATTATCGAGGACATCTCGAGCAGCGTGGTAAGAGTGATCAACCTGTTTGTCTTCTGAACGGGCAGCTAGAAATTCTTCAACAGTAAAGAAGATTCCTTTTTGAGTATATGAATCAAAGATTTGTTCTAAGGTATGACGGTTAACCTCGATATTCAGACGCTTAGCCAATGGTTTGAGTTGATCTTGGAACTCCGACAGTTGATCATATAAAGGAAGATCATTTGTAGAATCACTCGTTGTTTGGATGGTAGCACCAATCTTAAATCGGTGCAAATTAACAGCTATTTGTGTTTCTAGCTGCAACAAGTTAGCATAGTTGGCAGGAAATCCTGTCATTTTAAGAAAGAAAGCAACAAATTCTTCAATGTTTTTCTTAGAATCAGTAAATGGCCATTTGAAGTAACCATAGGCTTCGTGGAAATATTGGGCGAAGAAGAAGCGGATGTCCTTTTCGTCTCCGATGATAGAGATTGGAGTGACTTTGAGTTTGAAGCGGTATTTATTTTGTAAGGTATGGTTAATCTCAGCTACTTTTTTGCGAAGTGCAGGTAGTGAGACATCAAGGTTTTGAGCTAAATGTTCATAGGTAAATGGTTCTTCTAATAAAAAGAATGCTCTCAAAACTTGGAAGTTAGAAGAATCTTGTAAAATGTGGCGGTAAATTCGTTCAATACCCAAGTTTTTAGGGTTGGCCAGTCTGATACCGGCTGTTGAAGATTGGATTTCGAAGCAAGAGAGGACTTCGCGCATCTCCTTGATATCGCTTTTAATGATACGGGTGTTGATATCTAGGTTTTCTGCTAGGGAATCTAGGTGGATCCAGTCTGGATTTTCAAATAAATATTCTAAAATTCTTAATTGCCTTTGTTCTTTTTGAGTCAATAGGGCTCTCATAAATTATTCCTCCTGTAATAAAATTGATTATAACGAACAAAAATCATATTTTTTAAGATGTTAGTTATTATATTACAAGTAAATCAAAAAAACAAAGAAATTGTCTGGATTTATTATATTGTGTTTTAGTAAAAAAATCATTATTTTAGAATTTTATTGTATCGAAAAAATTTTTCAAATATATTTTCAAATATAATAGTTTAAAAAATTGACTAAAACAAAGCTATGTTTTATAATTGAAATTGTATGTTAAAGACATGCTATAATTTTAAAATTAACGGGAGACAGAATTCATGTATTTTAATCGAAAAAATGCAGAACAGAAAAACTGGCGAATGATCAAAAAAGGCAAACATTTCTTGTTTGGTTGTTCGCTTGTCTTTGCGGTTGGGGCAGCATTGGTAGCTCCATCAGTCAAAGCAGACACAGTAGACGCTAAGCCAGAAGCTAGCTCTACAACAGAGGGGGTTAAGCCAGCTGCAGCTGAAGAGAAAACAACTTATGCAGCACCAGCTGTAGAAGTAGCTCCATCAACACCAGTGGCTCCAGCTACAGTAAAGGCTGAGGAAAAAACTGAAAAAACAGCTACAACTACTGAAAATTCTAAGGAAGAAGCAGTAGCAACAACTGATAAAGTTGAAAAAGCTAAGGAAGCTGATAGCATCCAAACTCCAGAAGTGACTGTGGTATACGATCCATCAGCACTTACTGATGAAGAAAAAGCAAAAGTTGTAGCAGCTGTTAAGGCAGCTAACTCTGCAGCGACTGATATTCAAGTCCAAGCAGACGGATCAGTAGTTGTTACTTTTGCAGATGGTTCAAGTGCACGCTTGTCAGCAGCTCAAACTATTAAAGATGGTTCTCAAGTAGCTAAACCACGTAGAGCACGTGCGGCAGTGGCAGCTCCAGTCATCACTTCAAACCTTGATGGAAAAGGAAGTTCTGCAACGGATGTAACTGTCCAAGCACCAGCAGGTTCAACTGTTAAACTCTACAATACTGATGGTGTTGTTATCGGTGAAGCAGTAGCAAATGCTCAAGGTGTGGCTACAGTTACGCCAACAAACAGCCTTCCTGTAGGCGAAATCACAGCTACAGCTACACCAGCAGGCGGAAGTGAGTCACCTAAGAGTGCACCTGTAACAGCGACACGACCAACATTGACAACTGTGGAAGGTGGAATTAGTGGTGATGCATATACTAAACTTTTAATTTCTAAATCACATATTACAGTGTATCCTGGTGACGAAGTTAGTGTAGATGTAATTGCTGCTGCTTCTGCTATTTCACAATTTTATGCACCTAAAAATGCTACGGCTGTATACGGACTATTCCCGCAGGGGAATTATTTTGCCAAAACAGGTACTGAGACGTTCAAGGAAGTTAGAAATAAATTTGGTGGTACTGTACATGAGCAACAGCCAGCAGGTGATGTCGTTGTTACTTTCCTTCTAAGAAATAAAAATGGAAAAGTAGTAACAAGAGATCTTAAGATTACCGTTATTGAAACTGCTAAAAAGTATGAACCTGTTGCAGGTGAAAAAGTCGAAGTTGCAGATCCTAACAATGTTAGCGAAAAAGAGAAACAGAAAATTATCGCAGCAGTTAAAGCAGTTAACACAAATCTACCAGCGAATTCTACATATAGTGTAGATGAAAAAGGAAACCTTGTAATCACTTATCCTGATAAGTCTACAGATAAGATTTCTGCTGTATATTTAGTTACACCAGCAGCTAAGGACGCTGAGAAATACACACCAGTAGCTAAGGCACAAACAGTGACTCCAGGTTCAACACCAAATGCACAAGATTCAATTGGTAA
>NZ_JUOS01000179.1 GCF_001075875.1 Streptococcus oralis | reverse complement strand
TTCAACTTTTGTCAGTTTGATTGCTAGATTGGCTAAAGCCATAGTATAATATAAAGCAATGTCTTGAGGTTCATTGAATTTTTCGTATATAACCTGAATTTTTTGAGTAGTTTCAGCAAATTCTTCAGCCTTAGTTTGTTTAGTCGAGACACTGATTAAGGCTCTAGCATAATGTAAAGCAATATCTTGGGGCTCATTGAACTTTTTGTAGATATCATTAATTTCTTGAGCAACCTTAGTAATTTCTTCAACTTTTGTCAGTTTGATTGCTAGATTGGCTAAAGCCATAGTATAATATAA
>NZ_JUOS01000178.1 GCF_001075875.1 Streptococcus oralis | reverse complement strand
CTTCACCTGTGGGAGAAAGAGGATTGGGACCAAGAGGGCATGATCTGTCTCCATGAACTTCTAGAACACCATCCAGAATTAGTGGAAGAAGAAAAGAAACTCTACATCTACTTCAAAACAAAATTTCGCAATCGAATCCTTGATAGCGTCAGAAAACAAGAGAGTCAAAAACGCCGCCTAGACCGGATGGCCTACGAAGAAGTAGGAGAAATTAGCCATCGCCTACCAGAAGGAGGATTGTGGCTGGATGATTACTACGCCCTTCATGAA
>NZ_JUOS01000177.1 GCF_001075875.1 Streptococcus oralis | reverse complement strand
ATATCCTGGAATTGAATTGCCTTCTTTATCCTTGAATGATGTCCTAACTTGTTCGTAGACATGCTCTGTATCTCCGTTTGGAAGTTTCTTAGTCTCTACGAAGCGGTAACCTGGGATTTCTTTCTTCGGTTGTTCGCCATCTTCCGTTGGATAACCTGGAATTGCTTTACCTTCTTTATCCTTGAATGATGTCTTAACTTGTTCGTAGAC
>NZ_JUOS01000176.1 GCF_001075875.1 Streptococcus oralis | reverse complement strand
TTGACTGTTATGGCAAGTGAGGTGAACTAGTATGTTTCGATTAACCAATAAGTTGGCCATATCCAACTTAATCAAAAACCGCAAACTCTATTATCCGTTTGCTTTATCTGTCATTTTGGCAGTCACTATCAGCTATCTCTTTTACTCTCTAGCCTTTAATCCTAAAATTGTGGATTTACGTGGTGCATCAGCTATTCAATTTACCCTACAACTAGGGCTTGTCGTTGTGACACTTGCATCTGCCATTATCGTGCTTTATGCCAATAGTTTTGTCATGAAAAATCGCTCCAAAGAACTGGGTGTATATGGCATGTTGGGCTTAGAAAAACGCCATTTGATTGGTATGACCTTTAAGGAACTCTTGATATTTGGGCTAGTAACAGTCACTGCTGGGATTGGAATTGGTGCCCTCTTTGATAATCTGATTTTCGCTTTACTACTAAAACTTGCAAAGATGAAGGTAGAGTTAGTTGCAACTTTCCAATGGTCTGTAGTGCTTTCAATCCTTCTGGTATTCGGTTTTATCTTTTTAGTCATCGTTTTCCTGAACGCTGTACGCATTATCCGTATGGATGCTCTACAGCTTTCTAGAGAAAAAGCGAAGGGTGAGAAGAAGGGGCGTTTCCTAGTTCTTCAGACACTTGTAGGGCTAATTACTCTAGGTGGTGGCTACTACCTAGCACAAAGCGTAAAAGATCCAGTTTCAGCGGTCTTAACTTTCTTCATAGCCGTTATGTTGGTCATTTTTGCAACCTACCTCCTATTCAATGCAGGTATTACAGTTTTCTTGCAGTTGCTCAAGAAAAACAAGAGATATTACTACCAACCAAATAACCTCATCTCTGTTTCTAACCTTATCTTCCGTATGAAGAAAAATGCTGTCGGATTAGCAACCATTGCCATCCTTTCAACCATGGTTTTGGTTACTATGTCTGCAGCTACTAGTATCTATAACGGATCTGAGAATATGAAAAAACTCATGTATCCTCACGATTTTGATGTTAAGGGACAACATGTAGAAGTTGAAGATTTAGATAAGCTTTTGACTCAATACGCTAGCGAAAAGAACCTAACCATCAGCAATAAGGACGTCCTCAATTATGCAAGTTTCGGTCTTTCGAGTCAAGACGGGACTAAATTAACCACCTTTGAAAAAGGGCAAAACAATGTCATGCCTAAGACAGTCTTCCTGGTTTTTGATCAAAAAGATTATGAAAAAATGACTGGACAAAAGCTAAACCTTACTGGTAATGAAGTAGGACTTTGGGCTCGAAATGATCAACTTAAAGGTCAAAAAGTATTTAGTCTGAACAATCAGGACTATACGATCAAGCAAGAAATCCAGCAAGATTTTGCTATGAATCATGTTTCAAATCAATATGTTCTCTTGGTATCGGATTATAACTATCTAGTTGTACCAAATCTTCAAAACTTTTTGGAACAGTACCAAGATTCCGCTGTCTACACTCAGTTCTACGGTGGTATGGATGTAACTGCTAGTCAAGAGGAACAGTTAAAGCTAACTGATGATTTTGATGCGTATGTGAACAATTTTAGTCATAATCTCAAGAGTGAAGATGCTATGGTTTATAATGGAACTACTAAAACTGATGCAATTGCTGAAATGAACGCTCTCTTTGGTGGAATTCTCTTTATCGGTATTTTCCTCTCTATCATCTTTATGATTGGAACTGTACTCGTTATCTACTATAAACAAATCTCAGAAGGTTATGAGGATCGTGAACGCTTTGTCATCCTGCAAAAAGTGGGCTTGGATCAAAAACAAATCAAACAAACCATTAACAAGCAGGTCTTGACTGTTTTCTTCCTCCCTGTAATCTTTGCTTTCCTACACTTGGCTTTTGCCTATCATATGTTAAGTTTGATTCTTAAGGTCATTGGGGTTGTAGATACAGCTATGATGTTAAGCGTAACTCTTACCATTTGTGGCATCTTTGCCCTCATCTACGTACTTATCTTTATGATTACTTCAAGAAGCTATCGTAGAATTGTTCAAATGTAAAAACAGAAACATCAAAAAAGAGAGTGGGACAGAAATCGTTAATTCGTTAGGATTCGATTTCGTCGTCCCACCTCCGCACAGTTGAGAAGGACTGTAAAAGCTGATGAAATCAGCGTAGTAGAGCCCACTCAACCACTGCGTCTTGCTCGAC
>NZ_JUOS01000175.1 GCF_001075875.1 Streptococcus oralis | reverse complement strand
CTCAAGTACAGCCTGCGGCTCGCTTCCTAGTTTGCTCTTTGATTTTCATTGAGTATTAAAGGTTAAAGGAGAAAACTATGAAAACAGTCCTCGAAATCCATGGCTTGTCCAAACACTTTGGCAAACAACCCATTCTACAAGATCTTAATCTCTCAGTGAAAGAAGGAGATATCTATGGGCTTATCGGAAAGAATGGTGCTGGTAAAACTACTCTGATTAAAATTATTACTCAATTATTATCTGCTGATCATGGAACCATTTCCCTCTTTTCCAGTCAAAGTTATAAGGAATGCACAAAAGCCCTATCTCGAGTAGGTTCAGTCATTGAATCTCCAGTAGCTCATAATCATTTAACAGCCTATCAAAATCTTAAATACTATTGTACTATTCGACATATCCCAAACGCTGATCAAGTCATTGAGGAAACATTAAAGTATGTAGGGTTAACAGATACAGGTAGAAAAGTTTTTCGAGATTTCTCTCTTGGGATGAAACAACGTCTAGGCATTGCTATTGCTCTCCTATCAAAACCAGACTTTCTCATCCTTGATGAACCTATCAATGGACTTGACCCAATCGGTATCAAAGAGTTTCGTCAAATGATTCAACGTCTGAATCAAGAACTAGGAATAACAATTCTCATCTCTAGTCATATCTTGTCAGAACTCTATCTGGTTGCCAATCGCTTTGGAATTCTAGACCAAGGGAAAATCATTCGAGAAATCAGTAAGGCCGAATTTGAGACACTGAATGAAGACTATATTGTTCTAAAAACAAGTGACAAAGAAAAAGCTAGTCAAATCTTAAAAGACAAAGTGCATCTTGAATTTAAAGTTGTTAATTCAGACAATGAGATTCATATTTTTAGTCATGAACAAGATGTCAAACGCATTCTCAAAGAACTTACTCTAGCAGATGTTGCTGTGGATGAGATTTACTATGCTCGTCAAAATCTTGAAGAATACTTCACACAATTAGTAAAATAGGAGGAACACCATGATACACACAATTCAAGCAGATTTTTACCGTCTTTTCCGTTCCAAAGGTTTTTGGATTACAGAGATTGTTCTCTTTGCACTCATGTTAATGGGAGCTACTATTGGGGCTACAGGACATCTAATGTCAGTTGATACAACACCTCCAGAAACTGAACTTCCAAGTAAAGGCTGGGATGGTATTCAAGCCCTGATTAACGCATCTAGTCAAGGTTCAAACCTAGTTTTTCTCTGTATTATCCTTGCTTGCTTAGTTCTAGGAGTTGACCTTATCGGAAAACTCTATAAAAACAGTTTGACAGTTGGTGTTTCTCGCACAGAATTCTTCCTAGCCAAGTCTGTAGTATTAGCAAGTATCGCTCTAATGCAAATTCTTATTAGCTTAGTCATTGCTTTCGTACCAGCAACTATCCTAAACGGGGTTGGTACGATGCCAGAAGGATTTATTGGCAATCTCCTTCTAACGATCGGCCTTCAATTTCTCTGCCTTCTTGCTTGGCTTTCCATTATTTCTTTCATTCTCTATGTGACTCATTCTTATTTGGCTGTTTTCATAGGCTATTTAATCAGTTCTATCTTACTTTCAACGCCGATGCTTATCTTTCCAGATATCGAGATTTTACGCTATTTATCCTTGAATTTTGCCTATGCCATGACTGCCTATAGTCAAGCTGTTCTATACACCATTATCGTTACAGTGACTGTTATCCTATTCTTTACCATTAGTGGACTTGCTGTTTTCAAAAAGAAAAGCTTATAAAAATGACCTCCTCTGTTCAAAAAGAGGAGGTTGCTTGTTTTAAAAGAGTATCTTAACTGTAAACCAAGCACCATCTGTACTTAGTTGTAGTTCTGCACCAAGGAGATGGGATAATTCTTCTGTAATATAAAGACCTAAACCTGATGATTCTTCAGTATCTGAGAGGTTTTCAGAGTAAAATCGTTGACTGAGATTTTCAATTTTACGAATCGGTTGTTTGACCAGATTAGCAATTTCCAAACAGATATGATTGTCCACTTCCTTCAGAGAGAATCTCGCTTCATCCTTACCATGTTTTAGAACATTGCCAATAAGATTTTGTAACATACGGTCTAATAAATCTGGATCTGTTAATAAATAGAGACCAGGTTCTACTTGCAAATCAAGGTTAATCTTTGCCGTCTGAAAAGAATCATAATAGGTCAGCAATTTTTGCATCATAAATGTCGAAACTTCTAACTCAGATAAGTTAGGTTTAACTGCTCCCTCCATTAACCGACGATAGTCCAAAAGAGCTTCTAGACGTTTTGAAACTTGATTAAGATGATGGGCAATTTTTTTCAAACTCTCAGACTCAGGATTTTCTGTTTTAAGCAATTGCTGAGTATAACCCGACGCAATCGTTAAAGGCGTCCTAATATCGTGTGCAATATTACTAATAGCCATGTCTAAAGTCTGTTTTTCACGCTTCATAATCAAGCGTGACTGTTCAACTTCTTGAAAAAGATGATTAATTTGCTGGTAAAGATGTAAAAAATCCTTGGAGAAAGTTGACACTCCGATTCTCTTCATACTTCCAGTCAGAATCTTATCTTCAATCTGTTGGCTCAAGTTTACGAGTGCTAAATGATAGCGAATCAACCATATCGTCAATAGGATAATGACCAGTAGTAGCAAAGAAAGTAAAATATAGATCATTGCTCATCTCCTTTTAACCGAACACCAACTCCCCAGATAGTTTCAATATACTCTTGATCTGGATCCAATTGGCCTAATTTTTTACGGAGATTACTTAAATGAGTGTTGAGAGTATTATCGCCTGGTAAATAAGTATCCTCCCAGACCAATTCATAGAGTTCTTCTTTCGTGAAAATTTTCTTAGGATGCCCCAGTAAGGTTTGGAGTATCAAACATTCTTTCTTAGCTAGGCGAATAGTTTCCTGGCTATTTTTGATTTCAAAACTATCTGCATCAAATTGAATATTTTTTAACTGTTGAATCAACTTGTCAGGATTTTCGATTTCAGCTGGTTGCTTGTCACTATTTTGACGTAATTGGACCGTAACCCTGGCAAAAACTTCATCCAAATCAAAAGGCTTTACGATATAATCATTAGCGCCATCTAAGAGATATTGGCTGATGAGCTTTTTATCGCTTAGGGCAGTTAGCATAATGACAGGTACTGAACTAGCTTGTCTAATGGCTTTTAAAACCTGATCACCATTTTTTCCTGGAAGCATAATATCCAGCAAGATTAGATCAATGTTGCCTTGCTCAAAACGAATCATTCCTTCAGTACCAGAAAAAGCTTGAATCACCTCATGTTCCTCAGAAAGAAGAGTTCTCAAAATTTCTTGAATCTCATTAATATCTTCAATGATAAGTATTCTAGCCATAAACACCAACCTTTCTAATAGTATTATATCATGTTTTTTTAGGAATTTCGGATAAAGAAAAACTCTCCCTAATAACTAGATACGAAGAAGAGTTCATTAGCTGTATTAAATTAAAGCTGTCAATGCGGTAATAATCCCAAAAACAATACCTGGTGCATTGGCTGCTGCCAAAGGAATATCACGTTCTTTTTTAAAGAGTCCGTAGTATACCCAAAGACTGCAGTTAATTGCAGCTACTGCTGGTTGGATAAAGTTTCCTTTTTGACCCGCAAGGTTGTTCATAATTTGTGGAATATATGAGATATACATCATTACTGACATAAAGGTTGCAATCCAACCTAAAGTTTTCATTTGTTTTTCAGTCATTTTCTTCTCCTTTCAAAAACAGTTTCAATTATACACTATTTGTTTTAATCGTCTAAGCAAAAAACTTTTTTGTTAAGAAAATGTAAACTATCACAATCTTGTGATAAGAGGAACAGAAAAAATGGCGGTGGGACAGAAATCGATAGACAAAGTCTCGATTTCGTAGTCCCAGCCCCGCGAGGA
>NZ_JUOS01000174.1 GCF_001075875.1 Streptococcus oralis | reverse complement strand
ATGACAATTGACCTTTTGAACGTTTCAAAAAGTTTTGGATCAAAAAAGATTTTTACAGACTTAAATTTAAAATTTGAATCTGGAAAAAGCTATGCATTGATTGGAGGTTCTGGCTCTGGTAAGAGTACTCTTCTTAATATTATAGGAAGATTAGAAAAAATTGATAGTGGGAACGTTTTAGTTGATAAACAGGATATTTGGAAGATAAAAGAAAGAACCTTCTTTAAAAATACTGTTGGATATGTATTTCAGAATTATTCTTTAATCGAAAACAAAACAGTATATGATAATCTGAAACTTATCACTAAAGACAAAAAAATAATAACTGATGTACTTGAAAAAGTAGGACTGTCAAGCGACTATTTACATCAAAAAATATATGAATTGTCTGGAGGGCAGGCTCAACGTGTAGCTATTGCCAGAATGTTAATGAAACCACGTAAAATTATCTTAGCAGATGAACCCACAGGAGCTTTAGATGGTGAGATTGGAAAAGAAATCATTCGTTTATTATTAAATGAAAGAGATGAAGAAAAATATGTTATTATAGCGACTCACGATCCAGCTGTCTATAACAAAGTTGATGTGATCATTGATATGAAAGATATAGGGGATAATGTATGAAAAAGATAATTTATATCGCTTTGATCTTTGTAGCTGGACTACTTGCTATTTTCTTCTTTGGAAAACAAATGATCATAAAAGAAAATACCAATAAACCAACACTGGAGTTAACAGTTTATACGGTTTCTTCTAGTGATACAGAAAAATGGAATAAAGTGAGACAAGTAGAAACAGAAGAGGCCACATACTTCATAACTGTGAAAGAAGTAGCGTCTTCAGAAGAAGTGTTTTCAAACATCATTGCAAATGGAGCTGCTATGGGGTTCGGAGTTCGTGAAGAAGAAGTGAAGCAATTTAATAATAATTTAGGAGACACTATAGAGGACTCTAAGCATAATAAACTCATTGAAATAGAATTTTTTACTTTTTCTAATGATGACGAGGGATTTGTAGTAGCAAATTTTGACTATGGTAAAGAAGAGTTGAATTCTCAGAAAAAAGATATAAAGGAGTTATATAAAAAATTATATGAATCTTTTAAAGAAAAAAGTAAGTGATTGCGATTTATTTGCCTGTTTTGATAGAAAAAAGTCAATTTTTAATTCTAATATCTTATCTTGATAATCGCGCTTTTTAGTTGATAAAACTTACAAATAGTCCTGAAGAAAACAATGACATTCAGTTTACTTATATGTATCATGTGCATACAAAGTTAGGTCCATCGCATCATCAATTTATGTTTATCAATAATTGAGCAGTTGTTGCCTCATTTGATATTTCAGAGGTTCAGTACCAGTATTTTATGAAAGAATCACTTTCTCATGTCATGGTTTATAATTACAGTAACAAAAATACTTAGAAAATCCTGATAATGTTTACAGGTTATAACATAAATCAGTTGAGTTTGGAAGTAATTCTGTTCTGTTATATTCTAACAACTCATGAATATTAAATGATTTGTTTATTTGTTGACAGTATCCCAAGTCAAATGTTTCTATAGAAAAATTCTCATACTAGTTGCCCTAGATTTCATCCAACTATGTTTATGAAGATGCACTGTTGACTTATGTTCTTCAAGTGTTCTCTGTAAGTAAATTCGTTCAAATTAACTGTGATAATGTAGAGTAAAGATTGTTTTTTTCCTGCGAAGAGTTCATATTTGAGGCAAACAAGCCATTTAAACAGAGTTAGGATTCACCTTCATGACTATAAATCTAGCAAAATTGGCCAATAGTTTAGACTCTAAAAGATCTACTATTCAAAAACCACACAGTATTTCTTTCGGCTTGATGCTATTCAAGCTTGAAATCACTGTGTGGTTTTATTTTAAAGCTAGTTGTTGCTCAGCATCAATTTTTAACTTATACTCAATGAAAATCAAAGAGCAAACTAGGAAGCGAGCCGCAGGCTGTACTTGAGTAAGGCAAGGCGAAGCTGACGTGGTTTGAATTTGATTTTCATTGAGTATTAAATACTAAACAACTGTCCCAATAGATAGGTAACTCCCATGGTCAACAAACCGATACAGAGGTTACGAATCATAGCTGTTTTTGTTGGAGCTTTTCCAAGTTTTGCACTGGTGTAGCCGGTAACTAATAGAGAAATCGCTACGATAAAGACAGTAGCAGGGATTCGATAGTCACTTGGGAAGATGGTTATTGAAAGCATTGGCGGGAGACTTCCGAGGACAAAGGCAATGAAGCTAGATGCAGCAGCATGCCAGGGATTAGTGAATTCCTCATACTCGATTCCGTACTTTTCCTCAACTAAGGCTTTGAGAGGGTTTTTAAGAAATGCCTTGTTGGTTAAGAGTTGGGCTGATGTTTCACACTCACCATTTTGAAGATAGGCTGCGTAGAGTGATTTTTTAGCAGCTTCCATATCTTTATCCAAAAGTAGTTGTTCGCGGGCTACAGCGGCTTCCTCCGTGTCTTTTTGAGTAGATACGGATACATACTCGCCACCAGCCATAGAAAAGGCACCAGCAAGAATAGCAGCCAATCCTGAGAGGAAGATAATCCAGATATTGTTAGTCGCACTGGCAACCCCAATAACAACTCCAGCGATAGAGATGATTCCATCATTAGCTCCCAGCACACCAGCACGCAAGATATTTAAACGGCCAGCAAAGTTTGCATCAATTTCATGTGTAATTTCTGACATAGTTTTCTCCTTTCTAAACATTATAAAGTATAGGAGAAGTGAATACAAACTTTTTAAACTATCTGAAAAAAGTTCTACAATTCTAATTTAAGACAAAGTAAATAGAAGTAGCCATAGCTATTTCTTATGCCAAGATATAACAAAGTTGTATTTGTAACCTATTCCAATAGGTGATACAATGAACCTAATGAAATCTTTGGAGGTCTAAATATGACTCGTGAATTTAAATTTGAAACCCTACAATTGCATGCAGGACAAGTGGTAGATGCGACTACAAAATCTCGTGCTGTACCAATTTACCAAACAACATCTTTTGTTTTTGAAGATACCCAAGAAGGAGCAGAACTTTTTGCCCTTCAGAAAGCTGGAAATATCTATACCCGTATCACTAACCCAACAACATCAGCTTTTGAAGAGCGCATTGCAGCGCTTGAAGGAGGTGTAGGTGCTCTTGCTACTGCATCAGGTATGGCAGCTATTACCTACACAATTTTAGGATTGGCTCACGCAGGAAACCACGTGGTTGCAGCTTCAACTATTTATGGTGGTACTTTTAATCTCTTGAAAGAAACCCTTCCTCGCTATGGAATCACCACAACTTTTGTTGATATTGATAATCTAGAAGAGTTAGAAGCAGCGATTAAAGACAATACCAAGCTTGTTTTGATTGAAACCTTGGGTAATCCAGTTATCAATATTCCAGATATTGAAAAAATTGCTGAAATTGCTCATAAACACCAGATTCCTTTGGTTGCAGACAATACTTTTGCAACACCATATCTTATCAATGTCTTTTCACATGGTGTAGACATTGCAGTTCACTCAGCAACTAAGTTTATCGGCGGTCACGGTACAACAATTGGTGGTGTCATCGTTGATAGTGGTAAGTTTGACTGGGCTGCTTCAGGGAAATTCCCTCAATTGGTCGATGAGGACCCAAGCTACCATAATATCAGTTATACCCGTGATGTTGGTGCTGCTGCCTTTATCGTCGCTGCTCGTGTTCAATTGCTTCGCGATATGGGAGCTGCCCTTTCACCGTTTAACTCATTCTTACTCCTACAAGGTCTTGAAACACTTTCTCTCCGTGTAGAGCGTCATGTGCAAAATGCTGAGAAAATCGTTGATTTCCTTGTGAACCATCCAAAGGTTGAAAAGGTCAACTATCCGAAACTTCCAGATAGTCCTTACCATGCCTTGGCTGAAAAATACCTACCAAAAGGTGTTGGCTCAATCTTTACTTTCCACGTTAAAGGTGGAGAAGCAGAAGCACGTAAAGTGATTGACAACTTGGAAATCTTTTCAAACTTAGCTAATGTAGCAGATGCAAAATCATTGGTAGTTCATCCCGCAACTACAACACATGCTCAATTGTCAGACTCTGATTTAGAAGCAGCAGGAGTAACCAAAAATCAAATCCGTCTCTCAATCGGTCTTGAAAATGTTGATGATTTGATCGAAGATTTACGACTAGCACTTGAAAAAATCTAAAAATAACTAGTTTTTATCGAATTAAGCATCCTTCTCACGAATAATAAAGTGAGGAGGATTTTTATGTACAGTATTTCATTTCAAGAAGATTCGCTCTTGCCAAGGGAACGCTTGGTGACAGAAGGAGTAGAGAGTTTGAGCAATCAGGAATTACTAGCCATTTTATTACGAACAGGAACTCGTCAATCTACTGTTTTTGAAATTGCACAGAAAGTATTGTCTCAATTGAACAGTTTAACTGAGTTAAAAAAAATGACCTTGCAAGAACTGCAGAGTTTATCAGGAATCGGGAGAGTAAAAGCTATTGAGTTGCAAGCGATGATTGAGCTTGGAAGTCGTATTCACAAACATGAAACCATTGAGGCAGAGAGCATTCTTAGTAGTCAAAGACTGGCTAAAAAGATGCAACAAGAATTGGGAGATAAAAAACAAGAGCACCTAGTGGCGCTCTATCTGAATACACAAAATCAAATTATTCATCAGCAAACCATTTTTATTGGATCTGCTACTAGAAGTATTGCGGAACCAAGAGAAATTCTCCACTATGCCTTAAAGCATATGGCAACATCCGTGATTCTGGTTCATAATCATCCTTCTGGTGCTGTTATGCCTAGTAGAAATGATGACCATGTTACGAAACTTGTTAAAGAAGCCTGCGAATTAATGGGTTTGGTCTTATTGGACCATCTCATTGTTTCACATTCCGATTATTTTAGTTACCGTGAGAAGACGGATCTGATTTAAAAAACCTGTATATGATACAGGTTTTACAATTCATTGACGACATAGTCGAAAAGTGTTTTATCTTTGGGGCGATTTTCAAAAAGAAATTCCGGATGCCATTGAACACCGAGGTAAGGGAAACCATCAGTCGTTGTTACAGCCTCGATAATACCATCTTTAGGATCGTGTGCTACAACTTTTAGATTTGGAGCAAGGTCTTTAATGCTCTGATGATGGAAAGAGTTGATATGAGAGATTTCTCCATAGATTTCTCGAAGAATAGTATCAGGCTCAGTGACTAAACGTTGAGTTGTATACTCAGCTGAAGTATCCTGCCAATGTTCTTCAATATCTTGATAAAGAGTTCCTCCCATAGCCACATTAAAGAGCTGGGTGCCTCGACAAACAGAAAAAATGGGTTTCTTCTGTTTAATGGCTTCTTTTATAAGAGCTAGCTCAAAAATATCTCTTTGAAGGTGGTAGTCATCGCTATCGATCGTTTTAGGTTCACCGTAAAACTTGGGATCGACATTTTGTCCACCAGTTAAAATGAGTTTATCAATCAAGCCAATGTAGTAACTGGCCATTTCTTGATCACCAATTGGTAGGATAATGGGAATTCCCCCAGCTTCCTTGACTCCTTCAACAAAGCCCTTTGCAGCATAGCTCATCATTAGCTCATCATCAGGATGAGCTTTTTCGTTTCCTGTAATCCCAATAACTGGTTTTTTCATAAATGCTTTCGCTTTCTAATCCTCTTTTCTCATGAAATAGAGGAGAGTTTGCAATTCACTAGTTAAATCCACATATTGAGCCACCACATCTTTTGGTAGTTGGAGATGAACGGGTGAAAAGCTTAAAATTCCTTTAATACCTGCTTCGACAAGTAGATTAGCTACTTCTTGTGATTTGACACTCGGAACAGTTAAAATTGCAGTTTTTACATCTGCATTTTTTATTTTATCCTTGATTTGGGAAATTCCATAAATTGGAATTCCATCGGGAGATTTTGTACCAACTTCAGGATGATCATCCAAATCAAAAGCCATAATAATTTTCATTTTGTTTCGTTCATGGAAACGGTAGTGAAGGAGAGCGTGCCCCATATTACCAATCCCCACCAACATAACATTTGTAATAGAATTATCATTTAGAAGATCAGCAAAAAACGTCATTAGTTTTTTGACATCGTAGCCAAATCCACGGCGACCAAGTTCACCAAAGTAGGAAAAATCTCGTCTAACGGTAGCAGAATCAATACCAATGGCCTCGGCAATTTGTTTTGAGTTGGCTCTTTCAATCTTTTCTGCATGAAATCTTTTAAAGATACGATAATAAAGAGAAAGTCTCTTTGCTGTTGCTTTTGGAATAGCAGACTGTTTTTCTTTC